>NZ_CP127176.1 GCF_030273315.1 Natrialbaceae archaeon AArc-T1-2
AATAAATTGTTTTAGAAGACATTCTTCTATCCCTGTTTAAATATACAGGGAGTAATGAAAGTCATGTTCTCATATGAAATTTGAGTACAAATGATGCAACGCACTTTGAAACTCCGGAATGGATACTAAGATCGGACTATCCGGACTAATCCCATCGATCTGGATACTGATGGTCGCCTCAATATTCGATAGAGGTCCTCAGCGGGCCAGCTTTGATCTCAAAACCGCTCTGGCCGAGGGATATGGACAGCCAGACAGCTGTAGCTTCCTATTCAGAAATATCCTCTTCGTCGAGTTCTTCATTCACAAAGTCGATCAGTTTCTGCAGTCGGTCGTTGAACTCATCCTCAAACTCAGTGTGGAGTGCGTCATCGTACATCCGAAGAGTTCGTCCCAACCCAATCGCAGCGAGCCAGTCTCGGAACTGATCGCTGTTCATGTCGTCGACGGACATACTCAGTGAATCCGTGTTCGATCCAGCTGCCCAGAGATGAAGGAGATCGAGATCATTGACCACCGCAAGACGAGCGAAATCCGCAAACGCGGCACTTATCTCTCGGGATAACTGCGTATAGGAAACAGAATCACGATCAAGTTCTCGCTCTCCGTTCAGTAGTTCATTGACGTATGAGAGCGATCGCAGTGACAGGAATCCATCCCTATCGACTGCCATCGGTGGATTGCTCTCCGACTCTGCAATCTCAGACAGTGCCTGTCCACAGGATCCGCAGTAATGGTGGACCGCCTTGACCTGGCCTCCGCAATTCGGGCAGTACGGCATACTGTGAGGTACGAGTCATAGATACTGAGACTTTGCTGGTGCGGGTAGTGTCGTATAGGAGCGAGAAGCATGGTCTGCAGAAGATTGAAGCTCGGCGGCGGTGGGTGGAAGACTATATCTGAATCACGAACGAAGTCGTGATGTCGGTATAGATGCCCTTCATCGCCCAATCGTCTGTCGAAGAGGGAAGCACTACAGTTCTTCCAGAAGAAGTGGAGGACGGTACTGACGTTGTCTGCCCAGCCTGTGGAGGTTTGATGCGACCTCGGGGACCATTTGATGATGGACGCGCCCGCCATTTCTACCACGTCACCTCTGGCTCAGGCCCCTCGACGGTCAATTGCTCCGGAGGAGAGTCGGATCCTCACCGGAAAATGAAATCCCTCGCAGTATCGGCCCTTCGACAACGGTTTGATCAATACATTCGCTGTGAGCCCGAGGGCACAGTGGAGATCCCAAACACACCGACGCTTGCTAATTCCCGCCGTGCTGATGCCCTCGTTGAGTTTGCCTCTGATAACGCAAACGACTACCTAGGACGTGGGTTGATCGTTGAGGTACAATACGCACACGAAGACAAGGACCTCGCCGCGGTCACACACGATTATCTTTCAGCTGGATATAGTGTCTACTGGGCGAGTCCTGACGATTTTACCAATGATCGATTCCGGATTAAGGAGATGGTCATCGCATTTGATCAACGAGCCGAGAACGCCTTTGCAGCATCGTGGGCAGCCCCTCCAGATATTGATCCTCCTGAAGAGTATTTAGAGCGGTTCATAAATTCTGAACCCCTCACATACGACGACCCGAATCCAGGCTGTAACCACACCTGGGAATACGGTGGGAGTGATCTCCACGACCGGAACTTCTGCAAGCACTGTCGACTTGAGCGCTGGAAAGACACTGTTGTAGATGCCCACATTTACGATGAATCAACGATCAAGACGAATACTGATCTTGCCGATAGTGCTGCTCAAGCGGCGTTTGAACAGCGAAAAAAGAGGGAGAAGAACCATCAACACGTCTGGGAACCGCGAGGCAAGAATCGCTATCGGTGCCGATGTGGCGCCCGTCTCAAAGAGCACAATGGAGAGGAAATCATCTCAAATGATCCCTTCGAGGACTTCACTGAGATGACGACCACAGATCCACGGTACTGCGACCACATTTGGGAACGCGAAGATGGATGTATGCGCTGTATTTCTTGCGGCCTCGAGGATCCGTTTTGATCGGTATTCCTATTAGCCCGGTTCTTTGCCGATGTTCTCATCGATGTCTGGTCGCCTCTCGTTTGCGCCTACTCGTTATGTAATGGGTCAAACGAAGACGGTGATCACGGTTCCAAAACCTCCAGCTTTGCTTGCACTGACCTACTGGCTGGGGGAGATTACTTGTTTATCCAGATATTCTGTGGAGATATGCCCTTTCGCGGTCGTCTTGATGGTCACCCTGTCGTCCCCGCCATCGTCGACGATGGAGAAGCCGTCACGTGTCCTGTGTGCGGTGACACTATGTATCCGCGATCGGCGCCGGGGAAGGCTCGACACTTCTACCACGTATCGGATGCCGCTGGCCAGCGGTGCTCGAGCGGCGGCGAGTCAGAGGCACACGC
Source organism: Natrialbaceae archaeon AArc-T1-2 (assembly GCF_030273315.1). Classification (NCBI taxonomy): domain Archaea; kingdom Methanobacteriati; phylum Methanobacteriota; class Halobacteria; order Halobacteriales; family Natrialbaceae; genus Natrarchaeobaculum; species Natrialbaceae archaeon AArc-T1-2. Next base: position 2,397 of record NZ_CP127176.1, read on the forward strand.
GCGAGCGGTCGCACGCGTTGAGGTCGCCCTTCACCAGCAGTTCGGAGAAAGCGCCCGCATCGAGACAGAGGTAGACGTCGACGTGTCCGAGGTACCGACACCTGTGACCGAACGCCGGACCGACGCACTCGCGACGTTTATCGATTGGAATCCCTATTTTGGGGAGGGACTCGCCGTTGAGGTGCAGCACAGCCACGAGGACAAGGATGTCCAGCAGGTGACGCATGACTACTTGGCTGCAGGTTACTCAGTCGTCTGGATACGCGCAGCAACTGTCCTTCTCGATACGTTCGACTACGACACGATTGGTGCCGAGTTCGAGCGTGACGACGGCTCTGGATATTCTCAGCGGACGAGCAAAGCACACCAATATACGAACTGCCAATCGCTCCTATACAGCGGAGAACACGCGTGGGAGCGAGTGCCGCCCTATGCTCACCCCCGTGGACAGGACGACCTAATCACGTACGATATCTGTGCCGGCCAGGGTTGTGAGTTGCGCCGGGTCCACAAACCCGACGGCAGTTACACCTTCACCGAGAGCGACGAGTACGGTCCGGACTTCCCCCTGAAAGCGCTCAAGAATGCGATTGTACGTGAATACGACCATGAACCGTTCTGGAAATGGGCAGGAAGCCAGTACCATTCCGCACAGGTGGAGAAGCTACTTGCTACACGACCTGAGATAGACCGCTGCTGGGGTCCGAAGGGGTTTCACGAATGGGGGCGTCGAGAAACGCTCTGGACAAATCACTCCGACCAGCCACTCATCGAACTCCATGAGTGTATGTACTGCCCCGTTCAGTTAGTGACGAATCACCGAGGGCGTTCAGGGCACAGTACCTTCTGTCTCTACGGTCGGGAACCGGACATCGACTGGGACGACGTGTACTTCCAGGCCAGCCCTCCCGAGTGTGATCATTATCTCTACGACGAGGATGCGATCGAAGATTACTGCCCTAAGTGTGGTGCGACGATGGAGACTCCCGATACAACGCTCCGCGACCACACGAGCTGGATTCCTCCGTAAGCGGAGAACCAGTCATTCATCCAAGTTCGGCTCGCCTGCTCGTACACTTACGGATTCAGCGAATCGACTTTGTGGAGTGCTTCTGTCGCCACGTCACCGAGTTCGCCAGCCTCGATATGCGAGTATCGCTCCCGAACCATCTCCTCTGAATTGTCGAGATATCGGGCCGCCACCGTGTATCCGAAGGCCCGGACGAGGACCTCTCCCATTCCCCGTCGGCCGCCGTGCGGTGCGAGATAATCGTGTTTCGGATGGTCGATATCGATCTCCGCGGCCTCCGAGAGACGTTGAAGAATCGACCGGGCGCCGTCCGTCGTGATCGAGGGCGGCCGGATGTCTTCATTGAGAGCCAGCAACAGGTCACGGGCGTACTCATTACGTCGTTTTTCGACCGCGCCAGACCGCATTCCTTGGTTGGCTAGTTCGTTCTGCACGAGCGTCGCGAGCGTCCGCTGGTCGAACGTCGGAAACACGGACCAGCGCTCCGTTGGTGGATCCATGAGCTGACGATAGCTCCGAAGCGGAGTGATCACCGGATCGGGGAGACTCGCAGCGTCCCACTGCTGTTTCTTCCGATAGACATCCATACTTCCGTCCTCAAGCGAGATCTCCTCCCACCGGACCCCGCGGCGGCGCGGGTCGTTCGGGTCTCGAAGGAGTTCACCGACGCGGACGGCGGTGTACGCAAGGACGAACACGAAGGCGCGGTCACGGGCCGCCTTCAGCGCCTCGTAGCGCGCTCGCTGCTTATCAAGGGGATCAGTATCCTCCGGGAGGGTCGTGTAAGTCTCGATAGCGTCGCGGGCTCGCTCGTTGACGTGCCGGGTGAGGACGTGGCGCTGCTCGGACGTCCAGGCCTGCTGGTCGCCGGGCTTGCGGCCATCGTCCTCCGGCAGCGGCGCCATCGCACTCGCCCGCTGGGCGTAGTGCGCTTCGAGATACCCCTCGTCGACACACCAACCACACCACGCAGAGAGATAGCGGTAATAGGTTTGTACGGTATTCTGCTTGAGTCCCCGATCGCCGGCGAGATGCCGGGCATATTCCCGGAAGACGCGTTCGTCGAGGTCCTCGAAGGTCGGCTCGCGGTCGACATCGTCAGGGACGATCCCAGTCCAGTCGTCGTCGCCGCGGTCACCGGCGGCCCACTCGGCGAACCGCTCGAGCTCGCGTGCAGCGTTGCGTCGATAGTTCCCGCCGTCGCCTCCACGGCCCTTCCCCTTGTCCTGGAGATACCGCTCGAAGGAACTCTCGAGTGACTGATCGGTGCGTTCTCGGGGTGTCATGGTTCCTCGTTCGCGTACTGGTAGGTCGGACGGACGTCCTTGAGGAGCGCTTCGACGATGTCCCAGAGGATCAGGGAGGGAGTCTCGCGTTCGAACGTGATCCCCCAGCGGTCCCCCGTATTGGCGACTGAGTACTGGAAGTGCGTCCGTCCGAGATCGGGGTGGTCCTCGTCCTGGTGCCAGCCAGCGTGAAAGCCTGTGTTCGGGTCGGTGTAGTTGATACGGAACCAATCGTGTGGCTCCTGTCGATACCACTTGACGGTCAGTTCCGGCGAATCAGGGCCCGTTGGGGGATCCAGACGGGCCGGATCGAAAGTCGCCCGCAGCTGCTTTGCCTCAATATCGTCTGGAACGTACTCGACGGCCGTGATCTGTGGCACGCGGTCAAGGACGTCTCGCTTTAGCTGGGCGTAGAGGTTCGCGTTCGGATCACCACCAGGATGCGGGACCGACATCCGTTAGCTGCTGGCCTCAGCAGGCTCTGTCGTCGGAGCGAGGAAGTCCCACTCGCGGATGGCGAAGCCGACAATCTGGATACGCCGTTGAAGGTGCTCCCACTCGCGGGCAATCTCACGGCGACGGTCTTCCTCGTCACCGTCAAGGGACTCGTTAGCGAGCGTCCCACGAAGCTGATTTGGTGATTCAACGCCGAATTCATCCTCCCAGTCGCGAATCTGCGTCTTCATATTGGCGAGCCGGTCCGTAAGCTCCTCGACAGTGTGTCCGCTATCTCGGAGGCGCATCGCCTCCTGCATCGCTTGGCGGCGGTAATCAGGATAATACGTTGTGTGAGTACCGCTTTCGTCACGGTGGAGGATGCCGTCGTCGACGAGTCGCTCGAGGACGCGCTTCGTTGGTTCGTGTGACCAGCCCGCTTCGGAGGCGATCCAGTTGGCCGTCTGTGGCTCCGACAGTTGCCGAGCAACCATCCGCACGCGGTCTTCACCCGTGGTCTGGCGTTCGATCAGGCCCTCGGAGTTCGATTTATCTTCGGTCATACAACATCGTTCGGGCTTTGTCTTAATATAGGTTGAGGTCATTAGTTCTATATCGAATCGACTTCTTCGCCATCGCCCCGATCTCAGCTGAGGGTAGCCAGAGCAAACTCGGTGCCCGGTCTTGGCGGCTCTACCCCGGGGGAAGCGCCGTTGTGAGGCGGTTGCAGCATTCGTGCTTCACCGACGGCGTCGGGGTACTTCAAAGTGGTCGTGATTACGAGAATAATCAGGACCATTTGATGTAATCGGCCTATCCCCTTGATTCGGGGGTTTGGAGCCTTCTAGCGGTGAATTCCTGCACTAATGAAAGCTATATATTGCATGTCGCTATACAAAATCTCGGAACTCATTCTGCGCGAGGTCACCCGTCACCGAGTTCCGAAAGGCGGGCCTGAATTTCCTCAGCATCCGCATCAGAGAGTGCCTCAGCACCGAACTGAACGAGTAGCGGGTAGAAGTGGCGGTTCTTCTTGAATTCGTCCTGGTCTGCCTTTCGGAGCTTTAGCTGGGACTCGAGGTAGGTATCCTCCATTTCGTCGAGGACACCGTCGGGGATGTAGATCGTCCGCCCGTTCCACTCGTCCTTGATGTTCGTCTTCGTTTTGCTCGTTTCGTTCGTTTTACTCGTTGAAGTCGCTTCGTTCGTTTCAGTCGATGAACTGGTTTCCACCGGTTCACTCACCTCACTCGTTTCGCCGGAATCGGCCTCATCGTCCTCTCCTTCATAGTTGCCCTCGATGCCGGAAGCATCGCCCCAGCCGTCGGTCATGCTTCCACCTCCTCAGGCGCGGTCTTCTCGAACGCCTCGTCGAACAGGTCGGCGATCTCGTTGAACAGGTCGCGTGCATCCTCGACGCGCTGGTTCTCCTTACCGAAGCCGAAGACGGACACCCCTTCGCCAATCGACTGGGAGAGGTCGGTCCGTTTCCGGATCTCGAACACTGGGAGGGAGTACGCCGACTTGATCTCCTCGATGGTGCCGCGGTGTTCGGCGTTCTGCTCGACACGGTTACAGACAATCGCGAGCCGATTGATGTCTCCGTACGCCTGTTCGAGGGAGCTCAGCTGCTTTGCGAAAATCTGGAGGCTGTTAGCGTTGAGCTTCTCTGGAATGACGGGGATGACGACGTTGCCGGTCGCGACGAGGGCGTTATCGGTGAGGACGTTCAGAGATGGCGGCGTGTCGACGATGATGTAGTCGTAGTCCCTATTGAGTTCGTCAAGAACCATCTCCAGTCGTTCTCGACTCTTCGGCGCTTCAAGCAACGTCTGGATGTTCTTGTTGTTCGCGAGCTTCTCGCTCGCGGGGAGGATGTCGAATTCCTCGTGTTCGACGATGATGTCATTCACCGACTCCATTTGGTCGAAGTCGAGAACGTCGAACAGCGTTGTGCGGTCGGTATCGTAGTACAGATCGTTGTAGCCAAGCGAGCAGGTGAGCCCCCCGTGGTAGTCGATATCGACCAGGAGGACGTCGTGACCTCGGGCGGCGAGTGCGCCGCCAGTATGAATGACGTCGGTTGTTTTCCCCGCGCCTCCCTTCTGATTCGCCACCGTGATTCGTGCGGTATTGGTGTCGGTCATTTTCTTCGTTTCTCTCGTTATGTTCGTTCTGTTCGTTTTGGTCGTTTAGTTCGGTGCGTTCGGTGAGGTTATTTCACTCGGTGAGAGGATTACTACGATGTTAAAACCAACTGTTCGTTTCGGTCGTTGAAGTGAGTTCACTCGTTTCAATCACTTTCTTCGTTTTGCTCGTTTTGTTCGTTTCCGATACTGAGCGATCATAGACAAACCAGTTTGTCTTGAGAGTTCAGTTCATTACCCTCATTCAGCTCATTCTCTTCGTTCCATTCGTTTCTATCGTTTCTATCGTTTCGGCAAAGGTGGTCGTCACCTTCTGTGGGGATTACGAAGCTGGATAGGATAGTCAGTTGAGAAGGTTTCTACAGGTGCTCACAAAGCCGACTTCTCAGAGGGATTAAAGCGATCGGACGGACAGACGTTTCTCGAACTCTTGGTCAGTCTTCTCTCGAATTTCTTGGCGTACTTCATCTTGATCGGATTCAATCCCGAACTCGTCCTCGAACGAATCGAATCCAAGCGTCGACAGAATATCCAGCAGGATCTCGATTCGTCGATCCTGCAGAGTCTCATAAGTCCAGAAGGAATTGAAATACGCCACTACATCGGCGTCCACATTCGAAACATCACCGCCATCGTGCTTCTCACGGAGTTTGTCGAGGGGTTCGCGATCGACGTTGCCATATTCGGCCGTGAAATACCGATTGGGGTAGATACTCGCGAAACCGTCGATCTCGGAGTAGTACTGCGTCATCTTCTCGGCGAGTGGCCGGTTGCTCGCTCCGATATTATCGGTATCACGGAGCAGGAGGAAGTTCCCGATATCGTCGATGAAACCCTGCGTGATGAACTCCAAGATGTTGTCTTTCAGTCGCTCCTCCTCTTCATCGAGATCCGAGCGCTGTACCAGTTCGATATAGCGCTCGATCTCTGACGCGATCTCGATATCCGGCTCCGAATCGAGTTTGAAAAACTCGCGAAGCCACGTAGGGTCTTCTGGGTCGCTGACGGGAGTCTGGGGTAGGACGTGTTCGAGATGGATGTTCCCCATATTCAGGTCTCGCTCGACGGCATGACTACCGTCGTCGAAGTGATCCTGGGCGATCTTCCCGAAGAGCAGTCGCGCCGTTGCAGTACTCCAGGACTGAGTCTGAACGACCGTATCGATGAACCGATCGCCAAACAGCGTTGGCGTAGAGGAACGCATCTCGGTGATGAGGTACTCTCGAGAAGCCTCGTACACACTGTCTGGAGTGGCGTCGGCGGTTGGTGCGAGGTTGAACTCCTCGACAGCCTCGATGAAGACCTCGCGGAAAATACTCGGTCGTTCAGAAATGAGGAGGCGTCGCAGGTTGAGTTTCTCGATGGTCTCTAATACGCGGTAGAACTGTGCTGCTTCCCGTTCCGATTCAGGATTGGTGTGATAGTAGAGCGCCAGGACGAATGGCCGCCACTGGTCCATCTGTTGGTTATTGAGGCGAACAAGGATTTCCCGGCACTGCTCTCGGTGACTGGCTAAGTCAAGGTCCTCAGCGGCGAGCTCCGTGGTTGTGATATCTTGATAGTAGTCGACGAGGTCGTGCGCGTAGTCGAGGAAGGCCTTCGCTTCATCGAGATTCCGGAGGCGCGGGACGACATCCGAGTCGATGTTCCGAGTGTCAAAGGCGTTGGTCAGTTCGGCGCTCGCGTCACCAATCCTGTCGATGCCATCGTCGACGATACTCAGATAGATCGAGAGGTAGTCGTCGATAGCGTCACCATCAGTTGCAAACGCCACAACGAGGTCTTCCCACTTATCGACGTACTCGTCTTTCACGTCGGTATCGAAGAAGGCGTTCACGACCGCGGCCCTAATACGGTCGATCTTCGTCAGATCGACGCCACGGTCATTCAAAATCTCGAAGATCTGCATCCGGAAGTCCGATTCCGCCTCTCGAATCAGGTACTCCCCGACATGGTAGGAGTTGTAGACGTAATTGAGGATATTCACAAGCGCACGCACTGTCTCGTCCGGCGTCTCGGCGTCGGCGACGACATCGCTGATCTTCTCGTTGTAGAACTCGTAAGCGTTCAACAACCGCCGATGTGATCGATATAGTTTGAAGAACGCCCCCAATGAGAGAGAGTTCGTATCTAAGTCCGCGAGTTCATCGTCCGTGGTACCGAACCGGTCCAGACATTCCGAGACTTGCACTGCGTCGCTGTTGTTCCCGTGAATGCTGAAGTCGGCCTCATTCTTGAGGTAGTCCACCTGGGCGGACGGCCCCATCATGAGGGCTTTGAAAAATTTAGCGTCGTGTTTGTTCAGCGTGAGCCGGGGCTCACGTTTGCCGAACGACTCCTCGACATAGAGGATATCGGTGATTCGCCCGATCCCGTAGTCCCGGAACTCCGCCAGGGTATTGTCCTCGATAGAATCCGGATCGATGTCCTCGAGGTGCTCCATAAGGACGCGCAACAGCAGGTGTGTCGTCGTTAGCCGCTGTTGGCCGTCGATGACCTCGTACACCTGTTTGTCGTCGTTGACCGCGAAGTACATCGAGCTGAAGAACACGTCAGACACCTCGCGTCGGTCAGCGACCAGGTCGGCATTAACGAACTGATCGATGTCCGACCAATACTGTTCGTGGTGGATATTCTTCCACGAGTACAGTCGCTGGTACTCTGGTACGTTGAACTTCTGATCGGTGAGAACCTCCCCCAGAGTCCGTTTCTCCATCTCGAAGTTCTCGGCCGTAATCGGCCGAACTACTTTCCCATCACCGACATTCCGGGTATCGAGATCTCTGCCATCGTAGTCGATGTATTTATCATACAAATCGTCAGCTTCGTCCGACATTATTGACTACTGTTTATAGTCCTTCCATTTACCGTTGTGGGCGGGTTTTCGGGGCGAGTGAGGTCAACCCAGAAGGTTGGCGAGTTCGTGGAGATTCTCTTTGAGATTACGCTCGAACTCGGTAGAGACGGTAATGAACTCGCCGTCGTCGCTGTGTTCCTTGTACTTTCCCAACGATAGAGCGAGCTCCCCACTCGGAGTTGCAACGAGCTTGAAAATAACTGAAGTGCTCTGCAATCCGGTTTCGAGCCACGCCTTTTCGATATCTGCCCATTCGCCAGCGGAGGTATCTGCTGAATCAACCTCGTAAGCCAAGCTGTGAACCTTACCCCGATTCCGAGAGTGTCCAATCTGAACCGGAGCGAGAACGTGTTCAGTACCGCGGATCTGCTTCCCGAGCTGAAGCATCGTCCGCCCGTCAGGCGTCTCGGTGAGTTTGAACCACTTCTGGTACGGGTCATACGAGGCACTCAACCACCAGAATCCGAGGTCGTTCCAGTCCGATTGGCCTCCCTGATCGAACTTCCCGTACTCCCATGCTCGACGAAGACCCTCGCTGTGTTCAGCTAGATATTCTCGTGGGAGGACGACGTCTATCGAGGGATTGGCTGGCTTTGGTTGTCGTAGCCAGTGGATGACGCCGTGATACCCGTCGCTGAAGTCGTGTTGGACCGCGTGAGGCCAGGTCGGAAGAATGCCAGAGAGATCGACGTTGAATCCGGAGAAGTCCGCTTCTCCCAACCAGAGGACGCTGTACTCTGCAGCGAGATACTCAGCGGTTACATTGTCGACATCCTTATCCTCGTGTTTGTGCTGTACTTCGACGCCGATGCCACGGCCCTCAGGGAACCGAGGCTGTGGAAACTCGACGAGAATATCCGCACGCCGGTCACCCAACTGCTGTTCTAGTCCTATTGTGGCGTCAGGATACTCGGTCGTGAGCTTCGAATACGCGATCGACTTCATCCGCAAATGGAGTGGAGATTCACCGCCACAGTCAGTCTCCTCTTCAGCAGCGTGGTAGAAATGCCGTGCGACGAACGACCCCTTCCGGCGATGGGAATCGCGAATTTTCAATTGATCGCCGCACTTCGGGCACTCGAGGAGATGCCCTTTCTGTACCTGATTCGGAATGACCTCGGTATCGTCGTAGAAGGCCAAGAACGGCATTTGAATTCTATATTTCTAGTGGTCACCGATATTGGTTGATGAGGTCGCGAATGTCGTCAGAGTCTACATAGAGGCCTTGGAGCCGGGTGGTTCTGTCCGCTTCTTTCAGTAGCATGTCTCCGTCTCCACCAAGCTCCTCTGCTCCACCTTCGTCGATTAGAATTCGAGAGTCAGACTGCTTTGGAAGCCGGAAAGCTACCCGAGTGTCCAGATTAGCACGGAGGTCCGTGTCGATAGCTTCGTGTGAAGGTCGCTGGGTAGAGATGACGAGATGGATACCCTGTGCCCGTGCAATTTGGGCGATGCGGCGCACGTTGTCCTCGGTGTCGTCAGCGTCTTCTCCAAGTTGCTGGAGGAGGTCGCTGTATTCGTCGATGATGACGACGATCGGCTTCATCTGGTCATCTGGGTTCTGCTCATTGTACTCTCCGATGTCACGGCAGACGCTTTTCCGCAGCAGTTGTTTTCTATGTGGGATTTCGTCCTCGACGAGCCACTCGAACAGATCGGCAGCATCTTCGGCGTCAGTGATCACTTCGCCGTTAGAAAGGTTCGGCAGAGCATCGAAGAAGATGAAGTCAGTCTCCTTCGGATCAACTAAGGCGAACTCGACGTTGTCTTCGCCTTTCTGATCCATGAAGTTCATAATCAAGGAGTACAGGAACACGGTCTTCCCGCTGCCTGTTGCTCCGCCAACCAACATGTGTGGTGCTTCAGAGAGGTCAGAACGGTAGACATCGCCGTCTGGTGTAACGCCTGCTAGGAAGGGTAGTGAGGATGTCTCGATCTCGTCGGACGGCTTGTACCGGTCTCTGTAGTCGCGTTGAGGTACCACGACGTTGTTCTCCCGAGGAACGTCCAGAGCTACGTACTCTGTTCCAGGCAGTCGCTGGACGATCGGTTCTTTCTCGAACGCCATTTCCCGGGCGATGTCCTCTGTCCGTTGCTCCAAGGAACTCTGTTTCTCGCCTGGTGCCAGACGGATCTTGAAGCGTACCACGTTTGGTCCGACATCGATATCGTCGGGATCGATGTTTCGGATGTTGATCTTGAACTCGTTTAGAACCCGTTTCAGGGTTTCTACCAGGTTGGTGTATTCTTCGGGATCGCCGAACCGGTCAGCAGATTCAGTGTTGATGTCTGTCTTTTCGTCGTCACTGACGGTGTCTTCCTCTTCCCCACCGGTTTCCTCCTCGTCGACTTCGTCCGTTTCCTCTTCGACATCCTGTTCTGGCCGTTGGTCTTCCCGGTCTTCAATGCCGCTGACAATCAGCCGCTTGATTGACTGTCGGGGAAGCTTGTCGACCCTGATGGACTGGGCGTTCGGAGTTACGCCGTCAATTCGTTCGTCCGAAGTGGCTTCGCTGGTGACTTCGACCGATACGATCCTCGGGTTGATCTCGATTTGGGCATCCCCGTTGAATACGTCGTTAATCCGGTCTGCCCACTCCTGCTTACCCTCCATCCCTTCTGCGGAGGTCAATTCGTAGTACAGTTGTTCGCGGAGAGCCTCTTTCCGGGGCGACGTGGTGAGATTTTTGTCGCCGGTGAACAGGCCGCGGATTGTGTCTGTCGTCTCGAATACTTGGTCGACGGCGTTTCCCTCCACGACCTTGGTGCCATCTTCGTCTTTGACGGTGTAGGCGCCGCTAGTTTCTTCCAGAGTCTTGATTTCGATGATGTCGAGGATAAGGCCGCCGTCATCATCGAACTGGACAGTAAGGATGTCGGCCCGGCTTTCGATGTCTCCCAGATTCAGCCATTCCCGGGTACGTGGGTTGTCGATGGAGAAGATTAGCTTGGGGTCGGCCAGCGTCTGCTGCAGCCACTGGACGGCGATAATCGAGCCAAGCAGGCCCTTTGTGTTTCTGGATTTTCCGCTGCCGAGGGTTTCCCGGGTGATGAGACGGAGAAGGCCGCTTTGTTGCAGGTCAGCGATTCTCTCCGCGATATCCTCTAAGTCGGTGTCGTCAGGCGCAAGACGGTATTCGGTGATGATGCGGCGGAGGACTCGTCGGAAGTAGTCGATATCCTCTGAGTACGTGGCGAAGTCGCGTTCGCCGCGTCGTTCTCTGGAAATCAGGTTGTCCTTCCAGAACGGGTTGCCGTTCATCGGCGGTGAGGAGATGGAGACCCAGATCGCGGAGTCGAGGAGTTCGTCGATAGTCTCCTTTTCGACGTTGAGTTCGTTGACCTCGGCGTTGTGGATGGCCTGCCGCTGATTATACAGCTGGTTGATCAGGTCCTGGTACTCGGAAAAGAGGACTCCTTCCTTCGACGGCGAGATATTGATTTTGTCCTCAAGCAGGTCGTAGTCGAACTCTTTCGGGACGTACAGCGGGTGGATTGTGGTCTCAGTATCACGCTCGAAGGTCTGGATGCTGAAGTCGCTCTGGTCGTTAATCAGAATGAAGTGCTGTGGGTCGCCTTTCAGGTCCTCGGCGTATGAGTCGTAGCTGGGATGTTCGGTTGTAACGATCTCGAACTCCCCGGAGTCGTTGTCCGGACCGAACAGGTTAGTGATATCCTCGGAGACGCTTGGTGAGGCAGTACCGTTGAGGACAGGTTTCTCTTCGTCCTCGATGAAGGCGAACTCCACTGTTGCGCCTTGGATTTCTTCTTTCTCCGCTAAGTCAGCGATATCAGAGAGGAGGTCCACAGGATCTAGGGGATCGATGACGCAGATCTTGAGGTGGCGTCGGGACGGTGGGTATGCTGACGTGAACTTGTCGAGGACGTAGTCGTAGAACTTGGAGTTCGTGCCTTCTGCAGCATTCTCGATTCGGGTGTAGACTGGTAGCCTGTCGAGTTCCGCGGATTGTACGAGATAGGTCTCATCTGCCAGTCTGTAGTTCCCGCCGACGTGGATGCTGCGGAGGACGTGTGGCTGTTCTTCGACGCTGTTGATGAGGAAGTTGCGTTCTTCCTCGGTCAGCGACTCTTTTTCGTCCTTCATCTCCCGCGCCAGTTCGGAGTACTTCCAGAGGTGGAGCGGGTGGAGTGGGGAAAGGACGAGTTCTCTATCGTCTTCGTATTCGAGAATGACGGTGTCGAATAGGAGGAAGTCGGAGAGAAGTTTGGAAGAGCCTTCGGAGCTAACGTCCTGAATCTCCCGGTACTTCTTGTCCAGTTTGTCCTGAACCTCACGGTATGCCTCTATGTAGTTTTCTGCGGATTCGAGCAAGTCTTCGTCTCCGAGAAGCCGGATGAGTGGAGCGGATAGTAGTCCTGGTAGGGCATCGACGAGTTCGCTGCGAGCGGTTACGTATCGGTCGATAGATGCAACTAAGTCCTCGAATTTGCCGCTGTTCTCAGCCACTCTACGGAGTTTTTCGAAGCTGCTGTCTTCGCCTCGTGGCAGGAACTTCCCGGTTCTCAGGGCCTGGAAGTTCTTGATCGCGCTCTGCCTGTCCTCTGGGTTGTGGATGATACCACCGAAGGAGTCCTCGGTGACGAAGTGCTCAATGAAGTAGTAGAGGTCGTCGTTGACGTCGAAGGCCAACTGCTCATCCCCGGTGAACTCCATGTCGACCCGGTTTTCTTCTTCCTCTACGGCTTCTCGGTATTGGTCATCGAACTCTTCTGAAAGCCGTTCCAGTTCTTCGTCGTTGTCGTCGAAGACTGCTTCCACGCTAGCGGATTCGACGTCTCTCCGGGTGCTGGTGGTTGAACGTCGCTGGCTGGACTGGCCGGAGGTGGAGAATATCTCGTTGACCTCGTTGTACGTCAGGTCGGCAAGGATCTCCGAGTCACCGGTTCGTTCGAACCGTCGAAGCTTGGCTACGGAGTGTTCCCGTTCTTCCCTTTCGCTGTCGTCGACTTTGGTGACGCTGTTAGTGAGGCGGCGTCGATCCCTATTCGACATATGGGAGACCCGCAGCACGAGGTCCAGGTTGTCGGAAAGCCTGTCAGGGATTTCGTCGGGGTTGTTAAGCCCGGGATCGTTGAACAGCCGCAGTCTGTAGAGTTCGGTTCCAAGGGCGTCGAGTGAAGCTTGTTCTGATCCTTTGAGCGTCGAGGTTGCGTAGTCAGCAACTGCAGGGATTTCGAACCTGTCGTAGAGGTCGGAGCCAAGGGTTTCCCAGATAGCTTGGGCTGGGGGACTGTCGGCAAACTGTTTCTGGGCCTGCATCTGGTCGGTGATTTCTCGCGTGATTTCTGCCAGAGGCAAGTCGACCATACCCTCGAAATCTTTCATCGAATTCAGGCGGGCGTGATCTCCCCGAACCAGGATCACCAGTTTCTCTGGTTCAATGCGTCCGTCCCATTCGAATCCGGTGTCGGTGCCATTCCGCCAGTTGACGGCGACACTAACTTTGTCTGTGAGTCTGACGGAGGAGTCCTCTGTCCGTGACTGGAGATCGTCAATGTCTGCTTCATCGATGCTGACCATAGCGAGGCCGACATCGTACCGTGCGTTACTGCAGAGAATATCGACGAACTCCTCAGCGTCGAACCAGGGTGGCGATTCGATTATTACACCGATGTTTTCCTCGGTCAGCTGGTCGATTGTCTCGTTAGCGATTGCTTTGCCGATCAGATCCTCGTTGCTCTCGTATGAGCTGTCTTGTGTCTGTGTGGTTTCGCTCATATTTCCTCCTCGGGGACAGAGACGATGGTAACGCCGTCCGCGTATTCCTCGGCATATCCAAGACTTGATACTGCTTCTTTGAAGCCCTCGTAGTTCTGGTTGTTCAGCGGATCACTTTCGGATGCGCTGGCACCGAGGCGGATGTCCCACTCCGTCAGGTGGCTACGATCCTGTTCAGTTCCGCCCACGATGATCCCGTACCGTTCCCGGAGTTCTTCTGAGAGATCTTGGAGAGACATGCTCGTGCCTGGTTCGATTACGGAGAGTAGGATGGGTTCCAGCATCTCAGGGTCGGGCCGATACCTACGTTTGTTCGCCCGGTTCCCTCGTGGTTTAAGGATCCCGGCACGCCAGGCGAAGGTCTGGGCTGTGGACTGCGGTGTGTACGTGTCGAACCGATTCGAGAAGTCGTGGATGACGTTGCTGACAGCATCCACTAGCCTATGAAAGGTGGTATTCTTCTTGGGGTCTCGTGAGGCTCGGAATACCTGCTCGAATTTTTCGTAGTCCTGCTCAATCTTGTCCTCCTTATTCCGGTTCAGTTCCAGGAAATTATGGTTCTCGATCTCTCGGAGGACGTCTTCCTCGCTGTAGTCTTTGTAGCCCTGCAGGTCAAGGACGTGCTTGACGCCAAGCCGGGTGGCTAACTGGATCTCCGACCCGACGACGCGGAATGATTCGAGGCTGGCGTCGGCTACCGGGTTGTTCCTGGTCCCGGTGTAGTTCAGCACGATTGGGACAGGTTCGTCTTTACCCCCGTCATCCCGAATCTCATTGTGCCGGTTGGCCATGAAGACGTAGAGCAGGAACCCGCCGAATTTGATGGTGCGGCGAAGGTCACGAGCGTAGTTCAGGTCGTAGTCGCTGTTGGAGTCCTTCAGGTGCTTCGACAGGGTTTCGAAGCCTTCGACGAACTCATCCGCAATCTTCCCGTCCCCGAATGCGTCTCCGAGGACAGGTTCTTCCCAGGGTGAGACCGTGACGTTGCCTTTCTCTCCGTCTTTGGCGAGTGGCCGGAAAAGGAGAGAGATAGCGTCGTGGTGATCCTGAAGTTGGTCGGTCAGCTTCTGATTGATGTCGCTGTCAGATCTGTCCAGTACTGTGTAGATGAACTGGGATGGTGTTACACCGATTCGGCGGTAGGCGACGAACCAGTTGCTCATAGAAGTCATTGCAGAGTGTTGTGGACTACTTGCGTAGAGGGCGTTGTCGTTGTCCAAGACCTTCCGCATCCTGTTCCGAAGATTGTCCATTTGTTCGTCACTGAGATCGCGGGAAGACTCGAACAGGCCGTGGTATTTCTCGTCCAAGTCGCTGGAGGGGGTTTTCCCGGGTTTCTCGACAAATTTGAACAGGTCCTCCGACTGGTGAGTGGATCCCAGGACGTTACTGAAGACGACCTGAGAGAGATGCACCGGTTTTAGGGAGGCGGAGGTTGCTTTGAATCCGAATGCGGCTTCCGATGCATCAGAGTTTACATCGTTGAGTCTCATTGGCATCGGTGTTCACCTCCGCTCCATCTGGTACCGATCATCGTTGACTGACAGGATCTCGAGTTCGCCGGTTTCCGTGTCCATAATGTGGATGGTGCCGTAGTCCTCATCGTGGCTTTCCCTGTATTCGATTTCCTCCATAAACTCTAGCAACTGCTGTTCTTCCTCCCTGCCACGTAGAATGTAAGGAATATTGCCTTCCAAAGCACCGAGTGTCTCGGATAGATCTGGATCGATCCGGAGTCTGACTGATGAGTCTCGGCCTTCGTATTCGAGGACGTGGTGGTCGTGATTGTAGTCCATTGCATCGCTGATTTCGGGATGGAGCTGCGGGACTCGGCGATTCAACTCGCGTTTAGGGATTTCTGTCCGGGAAATAAGGGATAGGGAGCTTTTAGATCGATAGTTGTGGGAGAGCCAGACTCGGAGATCGGAACCTTTGGAAGAATCCGGCATGAAATAGCTGTTAATCATCTCTATGACGTCCTCTTTCACGCTTTCGTCCGAACGGTCCCTGTTCCGCTGGTTATGGAAGGAGTAGTTGGTCTCGTGATAGAGGTCGCGAGCGTCGTAGTCGTTGATGGCTACGTCCTCAAAGTAGAACTGACGTTTCTTCTCGATGAATCGCTGGTCGACTTCTTCTTCTGAGTCGTCTTCGTCTCTTCGTGAAACCTCTTCTTCAGCGTCTGCCCAGAGTTTGCTGTCGATGAATGGATGGGTGAGATCGCGGGGATGGAAGTATTCGTTCAGGAGGGTGAAGATCTGCCCACTGCCACTGAACGCGAGGTTGTAGTATTTCAGATCTTCGTCAAAGTCGGTGACGCTCTCTTCTTTGGCTCCGGTGATACAATAGGCGAGAAAGTTCAGGAGGTCACGGACGGTGACGTGGGCGTCCAGATGACCGACGGACTGTAGGAGTCGGATGATATTTTCTCGGACACGATCATTCCTCATCTTGTCCATGTTATAGGCGATGTGTCCGTGGATGTCGTCGCCGTTGTTCTCTTTCAGGAACTTGTTCGAGGTCAAGTTCTCGATGGCCTGGCCGATGACCTTGCGCGTGAGGATGTTCCTGTTATTGAGGTCGATGACGACGATAGAGTCGAAGTCAGCGTTGTCGGCTTGTCCTTCGCCGTAGATGATCTGATTCTGGAACTGGCTTCGAACGTTTTCCAAGAAGGGATAGTCGTCGGCGTGCTGGGTGGTCATCTCGTAAAGAGGGCCGTCGTTGATAGCGAGGATACCAGGTCGGCCGTCGTCAAGGGCGTCTTTCCATTTGTCGAGTAGGACAGTGTAGTCGTCGTACTCGGAGGCATCAGAGAGATAGAAATAGTTCGGCTCCGGGTACTCGGGCTTCATCTGCAGGATGTACTGTGTTTTCCCGTCTCCAGGGTTCCCGGTGAGAACGACCTGCTTCCCGTCTTTCAGTGCGTCTTGTAGGTATTCCTCACCGTCCAAGCGGGTTGTTATATGTATCTCTCTGCGTTGCTCGTCGGTGAGCTGTTCAGCGAACCCTCCCTGTGCCAGCTGTGAAAGGAATCGTAGATTCAGTGTCGATGCTTCAATTCCCATATTTATCGTTGGTGTTGGTGACCGAATGTTCCCGCCATGTTAACTGTTGCTTATAATGAACTCACTGAGACTGGCTTGTCGTTTGTCGAAATCGATCTCGCTGCTCAATTTGAATTCTTGCTTGTCAAATCCCCTAATATTCTCCAAGACATCTTGTTTCTGAACTCTCATGCTTGCCCACCGATCGATCCAGTACTGGTAGATTGACTCCTGTTCTTTCTGTGGGTCGTCGAACTCCCAGTAGTATTCTGGGTTGTCGTCGATTCCAAGCAGGTAGTCTTGGGAGTTCTCCGCCAGATCGATTCCGTACACAATCCGCCTGGACTCGTGTTTCAATAGGTCAGTCTCTAAACCGCAGTTCGTCAGACCGCGCCGGATTTTCCGGATTCGAGGAGAGACACCTTCTCCGAACCGACCTCTGACGACCTTGCGACCCTCCTCTAACTGTGTGACTTGGCTAAGCCGTTTCCGTGTCTCGGGGCCGAACTGGATTGAACCGTAGCCTTCAGTGTACCCGATCTGGTTGTATTCGATTTGTCCGTTTTTGTTTGGAACCCGGATACGGTCGTACTGGGCACTTCCGATCTCGAACAGGCCGGTGGTGTCGAGGAAAACCAGTTCGTTCGGTTTACTCACTGCTTCGCCTTTCATCGAACTGGCGATTTCGCTCTGATAGTCGCCGTACTTGTCTTGGTACATGTTAATGACCTTGGGACCGGTCAACGCCATCGCCACGAGTTTCCCACCGAGGATACGGTTGTAGGGAGGGATAGCGCCGCAAACCATAATGTTCATCATGCCGGCCCCGACCCTCTCCTTCTTGATCTCCTTCAGGGCGGTTTTGATGGCTCGCCGTCCAGAGTCGTTGTTCAAACCGGTTCTGATGAACTCGACATCGTCTTCGTCGCTGTGTTCTTGGAAGTATTTCCGGTCACGGAGAAGTTTTTGAAGCGCCCGAGCCCGTTTTTTCCGGAACAGGGCTGTCTCACTTTTTCTCTCCCAGTCTTCCATCTTCTCAGGGTTCTCGTCCTCGCCTCCTTCGATCGTCTGTTCAGCTTCCTCTTCTATCTCCTCGAGTATCTCGAGAACTCGTTCATCCGGGTTGACGAAGCTTTCATCGGAGAGTTCTAGATGTTCCTCGGCGAAGTCGTCATACCGGATGTTGGATATCGCGTTCTCGATGGAGTTCTCCAGAGCCTCTCGTATATCAGAGCAAAACTCGTTGATCCGCTCTTCATACTCTTCCTCAGTTTCTAGCCATTCCGTGTTGGTGACTGACCGAGTCTTCTTGTCAGGCGTCTGCTTCTCCTCTGGTAGTTGTTCCTCGTATTCATGGACCCGTTTCTTCCGCTGCAGTTTATTTTCGACTGCGTCGATCGTCCAGCCGATGTGGTTATCCCTGACTGACAAGTTCATCATAGGGCTTGCTATCGTCGCAATCCCCATCACTGGATCTTTCGGCTTAGCTCCATTTCTAATAAGGAAATTGATGTTTCTTCCGGGGACCGTATTGTATGGTGTCAACCAAGTATAGCGGAAGTACCGCCAGATATCCATCAAATCCAACTCGGTGTGTTCGCACTTCTTCCCTCTCTCTACTTTCTGTATGTAGGGTTGAACAACACTTTCTAGATCTTCGGCTATTGTATCTTGACTCTGATCCTGAAGTGGGGCTAAGTCCTGGTAGAGTTCTTTCCCACCAGTTATTAGTTCAAGGACGCTTCGCCCGCCATTGGTGTTTCGACGGGTGTCACGCTCCATTTTCCGAACGAACTCACGGACGCTTTCCTCTCTGAATTGCGCCCGTCGTTCCTTTTGGAGGATAGTTCTCTCTTGTTCTTTGAATTGCTCTGGGTCGTCCTTGTAGCGATCCGGGTCTGGACGAACGACGTGTAATTCGGAGTTTTTTCGGATGTCATAGTTGATCTCAATGAGGTCCAGAAGAACTTCTAACGCTGCGAGATATCGAATCTGGCCTTCAGTTATCCCATCCTCAATTTCGCTCTCAATATAGCGAATCTCGTCTTTGATGGCAACCTCCCGGTCGAGATCTTCCTGAAATTCGATCAGTTCATCAGTGAGAGCCTCAAATCGCCGTTGGTACTGGCCTGGGAGATCGGGCGAAAAATCCACTTCTCGTTCAGAATTCGCACCCATAGTAATTTGGTTAACGTAGCAAATCGTTGTCTGCTGCAATTCAAAAGAGTATCGACTCGACTCAGGTCAGACCCCTAGACGGTCTAGCAAAACGAGCCATAATTATTTGATATATAATATGTGCGCATTTATTCAATAGGTTTAAATTATGTGTCGCTCAGGATTGATAACATATGAGTAAGGGAACTATCAGGAATAGAATTGGCGGCCTTCAGATCACCCGTGAGTAAACTTTCTATCCCTTTCGGGCTTGATCCAGGGGGTACAAAAACTCCGATCGAAGAGGCACAACGGAAAACAGACTACTATCGATGCCCAGAATGTGGTGAGTTCCTAACCCCTCGGATTGGCTCTCAACGCCAGTATTTCGCTCACAAGCAAGGCGTCCTGGAGGACATTTCCTGTTCACTCTCCAGTGACGAGGGTGTCGAAAAGATGATCCAGGATCTCCGTACTTCGGACATCGAAGAGGATGAACGTCAGCGGTCAATTCGAACCTATCTCGGTCAACGATATGATGGCGGAATCGAATTATTTGGCATCGTTCCTTCACTCGATTGGGACCAAATCCAAGAAGATGAGGACGTAGACACGCTCTTAGAAAAGGTCGAAATCGAGGCAGAGGGAATTACACATCCACCTGTACCCAGTAACTTCCACCCATCGGAGGCAGAGGTCACGCTTGATCTCGATCCAACAGCAAACAGTTACGAACTCCAAATCACAGGTCCAGATGCCCTCGGAAGTATCACCGGCACTTGGACTACTTCAGGGCTCCAACACGGTAATCTCTTTGTTGGTGATGAAACTCGGGCGCAACGATATAACTCGGATCACCAGGTGCGCAAAGATATGTGGGTATATTTGGTCTCAAAGAATCCCCCAAAATCCGAAGTGTCGTTCGTTGATGTCTACGACTTCGCGGATGTATCCTTAGTCGGGTTCCGGGCATCCGAAAAGACGGAGCCTTTTCTCGACCGCTATGGGGGAGGCCTTAGTACAGAAAACTACGGCTTCGATGCTGACGTTGTATTACCCGCACACACAAACCCAACCGTTGAGGCACCCCTATACGCACCACCAGAGGAACCAGTTCTCGTCGGAGTTACTCCCTCCGAGGAAGTCGACCCAATATTCGAGGTCGTTTCCATCCCCAAAGATGCAAACGAGACAGTCGAAATCGACCGGACTGGAGCGGGAAATCCTCGTTACTACACAACTGAGGTACCTTCTGATGGATCGCGCCGTGTGAGTATCCACCAGCGGAACTCCGATCGGCATCGTCTGATCCACCTCCACCCATCCGAAGAATCGACGATCATAGACGCTACCGAGCCAGAATCACGGCGAATTGGTATTGAAATCCAAGATGAGGAACACCGTGAATTTCTCTCACCTATCGAAGGCCCGTCTTCGAAGCGTATGCCCGTTGGTTTCAATCCTCATTTATTACATACCAACCTCGAATATGTCGGGCCAGAAGACCTCGAACTGGAAGTAATCGCTACATTTGCTGAAGGCGCATCGCTCGGTCCGACAATCAGCCGAGACGTAACAGCAATCAGTGACATTATCTCGGAGGTCGTCCACTGGGTAGAGAGCGGCTGTAATGAACTCGAGATCCGGTTCAATGGTATTGGAACTATATCGATCTGCTTTCCGCAGGGGGAACAATGAGTCTGGAACCCGGTGACGAGTTTACAGCGGAAGTAGACAAGATTACGAAACGGAGAACTTGCACCGTCAAATACGATGGGGAAGGGATTAATATCGGCCCAGTCACGTGCGAACCCGGTCGTTCGGTTCGATTGCGGTATCTCGGGGCAGATTCAGTCGCTGGAACATCGATACATTTCGCACTTTGTCTGACCGAGGAAGTTCTCGCGGACGATTACAAAGATCACATTCGACGCCATGTAAGCGGCCTTCTTCCTGACCAACCTCCACAAGAGGGAGAACAAACCTACATAGAGGTGGATAAGATCGACGAGTACGGCCTCGGACTCGCAGTTGCCGGAGGTGAAGTCGTCGAACTCGGACCAGTACAAGCAGACGAGGGCGACTTAGTACACGTTGTCGGACGCGAACCGGGATATGCAGAGATTCTGAACGCAAGAGCACGTGGGAAACGCTACAGGATTCGCTTCAATATTCTCCGTGAGCGCTGGGACAAACTCCCTATCAAAAAGGGCGAGTCATTCACGGCAACGATAGATGACACTGATGGCAATAATCTCATCGCGTATGTGGACGGGTTGCCTGTCCACTTCTCTGGAGGCAAAGCCCGAATCGGACAAAAAATCGAAGGGAAACTCATTAGATTTCACCGAGACCGCGGAGTTGGCAAAGTGACAAAGGTCTATGATTCGGTTGGTGATATCGAAGACCACGGGCACGATACTCGGATGCAGCAACTTCAGCAAGCGGGATTCGGCCAAGAACCGTTTCGTGCATTTGCTACGCAGTTTACTGGCGTGAGTGGTGACCAACTACCATCGACTGAGATCGGTATCCGAGACGCCATAGTCGGTGAGGCAATCCGACTCGGTCTTGCTGAGAAAGCTGAATCGGGTGGCCAACAGTATCCACAAGCACACATCACCGCAATCCGCCACTGGGTTGTCCATAAGCTGGCAGCTGTTCTCGGACAGCCAGTCACTGGTGCCGACGAAGTATCCGATGATGTCGGGTGGTTTCGGGCAGCATTAACAGAGCGTACCGGCCCCACAATCACGTTCCTCGGTGATGTGATCCAACTCTCACAAGGGTACTATGCTCCAGCACCGACGCGATCTGTAATGATCTCCGAATCTGAGGCCGTGCTCGTTTCAGGGGATCCAAGTCGTCCATTCATAGAGTCCGGTCTTGATATCGAATTTCGGGGGTTGACGCGGATTCTTACTGACACCAGTGAAGCAGAATTGCGTTCGAGAGAAATCCCCGTTCAATCTAAAGACGAATACATCGGTCTGGACGAGGCGCCGATTACGACGCCAGCCACACTACGTGAGTACATCGAACAGCGACCGCAGGAGTCGTGGGAACCGGAGGAAGATTGGGCACCATACACTGGACAGTACTATGGATTTACCGTAGACGGTGAGCCGCTCGTCATTGAAGAGGCAGACGGAACTGCGATCAGCTTGTGGCGAGTTCCAGTCGAATACGGCGCCGATACCTACCAGTTAAAGGTTCAATCGGGCGACGACAAAACAAGGGCCGTCACTGTTTCGCCGAAATACCGCAAGCATGCGTGCCTAATCCTTGACTCAATGGCTGAAGACCCACAGACAGTTGAACTCACCGCATATGACGAGGAGGTCTTATTAAGTTGTGACTTTGCACCGCCGCGGGCACAGATGCGTTGGCTGTACGCAGTCGGAGCAGAGTGGCTTGAAACATCGTCGTATCAACTTCAATGGCGAATTTCGGACACCGATGCTGATTCAGTGCGAGAGGTCTTCGACGAACTGCCCGTGACCATCATCGATAATACATAATATGAAATCAATCAAAGAAGTCTCGGAAGAGCTCGAGAACGATCTTCAACAGTACATCGAATCACGTTACCACCTCCATCACCCGCGGCTTCTCAAGGAACGTCGTGCCCTGATGGACGAGGGAGAGACAGCCACCGAACCATGGGTCGAGGCAACACCGACCTATGTTTCGGGTGAACCCCTCAGAGAATTGGGCCTGCCGAGCGAAGTTGTCGATTTGTTAAAAGATCTCGAAAGCGACGATCTCAACATCTTCGATCCGCCGTACAAACATCAGGCCGACGCCCTCCAATCGTTCTTCAACGAAGAGGACGATCTCATCGTATCCACCGGAACAGGGTCCGGAAAAACCGAGATTTTCCTCTACTCAATTCTGGGTCAGCTCGCCCAAGAGGCAGCGCGAGGAGAGACAGCTGACCAACGTGGGATACGGACATTAGTTCTCTATCCGATGAACGCCCTCGTCGCGGATCAACTCTCCCGGATGCGCCTACTCTTTGGTGACAAGGACGGGGCAGATACACTTGAGGACTACATGGGCCGGCGTGTACAGTTCGGGATGTACACGAGTCGTACACCCTATCACGGGGAGTACGACAAGAGTAAGAACGATAATCTGGTCAAGCCGGTCATCAATCGGTATCTCAAGTTAGAGGAAGAACAGCCGGACCTCTACGAACAACTCAAAGAAAAAGGCCGTATTCCAGCCAAGGATCTCGAAGGGTTCCGGAACAAGAATAAGAAAAAGGAGACTCACTTCCGTACTCAACCTGGCGACACCGAACTGTTCACGCGTCAGGAGATGCACACCCGCGATGGAAGCAATCCCCATGGCGGGACGCCGGATCTCCTGATCACGAACTATTCAATGCTGGAGTATATGCTACTCCGGCCGATCGAACAACCCCTCTTTGAGGATACCCGTGAATGGCTGGCCGAGGACGAAGAGAACGAGCTGAATATCGTCCTTGACGAAGCTCACCTCTACCGAGGCGCCCAAGGAGCAGAGGTGGCGCTCCTGTTGAGCCGCTTGCTCCAGAAACTCGGGATATCTCGCGAACGTGTGCGCTTCATTCTCACGAGTGCGACGATGGGTGAAAACGTAGAGGAAGCAGCCCCAGACTTTGCGGCCCAGCTCACAACCGGAGATCCGGACGATTTCTCAGTAATCACCGGTGAGCAGGTGGAGTACGAAGGCGGAGAACCGAGCGAGAAACGCATGGCGCAACTCCTAGAGCGAATTGGCTACCAACTCGATGATCCATCGAAGATTCGCAACGTTGCGAGCGAACGAGGCTGGGATCCTCTTGAAAGTGATGACGTAGAATCGATCCGTTCGTACCTTGCTGACCAGTTAGTCGATGACCCACTCTTCAGGTTAGCACACGAACACCTTCGTGAAGAGCCACTGCGCCTATCGGCGCTTGCCGAAGAGTTGTTCGAGGACATCGATCAGGATCTGGCTCGTGAGGCGACGGGCAATCTTCTGTATCTTTGTACCGAGGCCCGCCAGGGAGAGGACCAGGCGTTGCTTCCGACGCGCCTGCATATGTTCCTCAAAGGGCTCCCCGCCCAGTATGCGTGTGTCAATCCTGAATGCAGCGGCCGCCGGGTTACAGAGGGAGAGAACCTCCTCGGGCGCATCTACAGTAATCCGCACACGACCTGTGAGTCCTGTGGCAGTCGTGTCTTCGAACTGATTAGCCACCGCACCTGTGGAGCAGCATATCTGCGCGCGTATCGACGCTCTGACGACGACCGCGGGCCGACGTTCCTGTGGTCAGATCCTGAGAGCAGCGAGGACTTGGACGAACTTCATCTCTTAGTTGAGGAACCTCGGGATGACCCAAATCCAGACCACGAACACGGCCGTTCGCTCGCCGAGACGACGACCTCACGAAACCTCTCGATTGCCTCCGGCCATCTTGTTGATGATCGGCACGTGGACGACGAAGGGGCGACCACTCATATCGAGGTTCAGGTCCCGACTAAAGAGCCGCCGAACGAGGACGGTGCGTGGAGTTGGACTCAATGTCCGGCGTGCGGGATCAAAGAGCGACGCCGTCCGAATGGCGACACGAAGGTCGAAGATCTGGTCACCAAAGGTGAGGAGCCATTCGCGCACAGCGTCCGCTCGATGTTCGGTATCCAGCCGACCGACCCACTCAAAGAGGAGTTCCCCAACGAGGGGCGCAAGGTATTGTGCTTCTCTGACGGTCGACAGAAGGCGGCCCGCTTAGCTCGCGATCTCCAATCGAACGTTGAATCCGACTCGTTCCGCGAGGTTCTAACCGACATTTTTGGATCCGCGGACGGTGAAATCACGATGGATCGGTTGTTCGCCGAGTTCGCAGTCTACTGTGCGAAAAACAACATCGTATTCTTCGACGACAGCGACCAATACACGAATCAGTCGGGCGTCGTGTATAAGGGTTCACGCTCCCACTTCGAAGATATTCGTGGGAACCTGTCCGACATTGTCGATGAGTACTACCTTGAGTCCATCGACGATATTCCGGAGGTGCCAGCCGCACGCAATGCGTTGTCGGAGCGTCCCCGCCAGTATGAGGAACTTCTCCTCCGATCGTTGGGCGATGAACAGTACTCCATCACCGGCGCTCTCGTCGGGTACATTGCGCCGTCCGAGGAGGTATTTGAGAAAATCGATGAAGCCGTCCCTGAAATTGAGACAGACCAACTCAAGAGCATCCTCATCGAGGCGCTTCGTCATGCCTGCGAGGAACGGGCATTTGATTCAAATATTGAAGCCAGACGACGTTCGAACTCCTATCCCTATCAAAATTGGATTGACCCGGACGATACAGGGCTCCCCCACAGCGAAATAATCCCTGAATATGTTGTAGAATCACTCGACGACGAAGTGCCAGAAGAGGCGTGGTATAGTCTGAGACGGGCGTTGATGACGACAGAGCCTGTGTTGTTTGGGGCCTCCCACGGCAATTACTTCGTCAATCCGAAAGCAACGACAATCGATCTCCGACTCGACGACGATTGGTACCGATGCGAAGGATGTCGCCGGTTCTCGGTCGTGTCACTCAATGATTCGTGTCCCTACGATGGGTGTCGCGGAACTCTCAGTCCGGTTAGTGACAATGACATCCATCTCCAGGCACGGAAGAACTTCCTTCGGAACCCGCCACGCGAAGTGCTCCATGGCGAACGGGACCCGCTCACGCTGCGTTCAGAAGAGCACTCTGCACAACTGAGTGCAAAGGACAACTCCGAGGCATTCGCACGCTCCGAAGAGTATGAACTCCTCTTCCAGGACATCCTCGTCGGGGACTCCGAGGCCGATCAGCCGATCGACGTGTTAAGCTGTACGACTACTATGGAAGTCGGGATTGACATCGGGAGCCTCACTGGCGTGGCCATGCGGACGGTCCCGCCAGGACCAGAGAATTATGAGCAACGTGCTGGTCGGGCAGGACGTCGCGGAGCCGGCCTCTCGACGATCGTCACCTTCGCGGACAACTCCCCTCACGAGTCACACTACTTCGAGAATCCTGAAGAGATGATCACGAGCGAGGGTAACGCACCGGTCATCTACGCCGGCAACGAAAAGATCGCCCGACGGCACATCAACGCCTCGCTGCTTGCTCGGTTCTTCGATCCATCGGCCGTCGAGACGGAAGCTGCCGTATTCCGCTCGCTCAAAGGTACAGCCGAGTTCTTTGAAGGAGAAGGCGACCAAACCCTCGCCGCGTTCGAAGACTGGCTGGACGAAGAGATCTTCGCCGATTCGTCGTCGACGCTCGAGCAATTGGGTGCCCTCCTTCCGGATGCACTAGGAGGGGGACGTTCATCCGACTGGGAGGTCGCATTAGTCCGCGACGCCGCTACAGAGTTCCTGAGCGAACTTCAGGAGCTAGAAGCCAAGACAGAATGGGAAGAGCAATCCACGGAGGACGACGATTTACTTTCCGTCCTTCTGGATGCAGCCCTACTTCCGACGTTCTCGTTCCCAACTGATGTGGCCGATTTCGTCGTGCGCGAAAATGAGCCCGGGTCGTCACAGCCGAAGAACAAGTACCAGATGTCTCGGGATCTGAAACAGGCACTCTCAACGTACGTTCCAGGCCGAGAAATCGTCGTTGACAAGAAGACCTACGAGTCCTACGGTGTCTATGTCAAATTCCCAGACAACCCGAAGAACCGAGTATCTGGCGAAGACTGGGGAGACCTCGATTGGTTGAACTGGTGTGATGTCTGTAAGACGGTCTTTGACGAGCATGATGAGAGTCTCGCAGCCAGGGATATGGAGTGTCCTGTCTGTGAGGGAGCGACCGTCAGTTCCCTTCAAATGTACACCCCGGAGGCATTTGCACCGAAAGTCGATGAGACAGGTGCAGCTGAGAAAGGATCAGACTACAACGAGAACCGAGCCTACGCGACACAGCCGAAATACCCGCTGACGTCGACTTCTCACGAGAGTGAGAACGCTAGCGAGATGGCAGAGGAGAAATCTATTGGCCATTCGATAGTGGGGAAGATGAATGACGAACAGCTTCTTGTCGCTAACTTTGGGGCTGATGAGGATGGATTCGAGGTCTGCACCGATTGTGGGGCCGTTAGCCGCGAAGGCCCGCTCTCGAACCCACACGCCCGTCCATACCCCAAGGATCTCCGATTTGTTGGGGAATATGACTGGGATGACCAGTGTACCGGCTCAACAGTCACGACGAGTTTCAGCCACCGCTTCCCCAGTGATTTGACCGTCCTCCAAATCCCGTTAGGTGATGAGATGGAGTTCGTTCCATCCGAAGCATGGTTCGAGACACCAGGGCAGTCGTTAGCTGAAGCATTAGTCATGGGTGCATCTCGTGCGCTGGGTATCGAAGATGACGAACTCGAAGGTGGGTTCCGTACTCGTTCGGCAGAGCACGCCGACATCGACGCACGGGGCGTTATCGAGGTCTTCCTCTTCGACACAACCGCCGGCGGTGCTGGCTTCTCATCGCGTGTCTGGGAGGAATTCGACGCCGTGTGTGCGGAAGCCCGTTCAATCCTCGAGAGCTGCTCATGCGATACGGCGTGTCACAACTGCCTGCGCCGGTATCAGAACCGTCATCTCCACGACTCGTTGAATCGCCACGAAGGCCTGGCCTTGCTCGATTACGCACAGGCGGGAACGCCGCCAACGCTTCGTCCTGAAAAGACACAGAGCCTGATAAAGCAACTCGAACGTGCCTTGGAGTTGAAGGAAGAAGACGTTGCACTCAGGGCGATTAACGACCATAAATGGGAGATCAAGATTGACGGGACGACGATGACATTTGGTATTCGTTCTAGTCTGCGGCGTTCACGTGCCCCGACGTCGGCGACGTACGACGAGGACTACTCAGACTACGAGTTGTCCCAACGGTTGCCAGAGGTGGCTCACTCGATCGTCGACCAACTCCAATAGCCGCATGGATGGGTCAGAACAGTTTGCGCACGTAAACTGGTCGGCGTCGGCAGCACAGCTGTTCGAAGAGTGCCCCCGGCGGTTCTTTTATCGATACCAACATACCGAGTCTACCGAGGACTATAGTGAGGATACACCGTCGCCAGGGGCCTATCTGGGAACTGTCGTACACGAATCTCTCGCGGGGCAGGTTGCACGATGGGCTCGGGGTGAGAACATCCATCTCCAGACTGCAACCGATTATGCGAAAGACGAACTTGAGAGATATGTCGAAGCGAATACTGAGACGATTGCAGATCGGATTGACGATACGGATGGGAAAGCCTTCGATAGCGATTCCTTCACGCGGTCATTAGTTCGTACAGCCCGAAATCACATCAGGCAGTTCTTCCGGGTGATTTGGCCCCATCTTGAGGACCACCGCTATATCGCCCACGAAACGCGCCAAACGTTCGAAGTTTCCGAAGAACCCGTCACCGTCCAACCAGATCTCTGTACTCGAAACCCAGAGGGAGACTTTGTCGTTACTGACTGGAAGACAGGTTCGTATGACCGGTTCAGTAACCCGACAATACAGATGCAAGCATATGCGCTCTATGCTCACGAAGCGTATGAACCCGAACTCAGTCGGATTCGGATCCAATTAGCCCATACTGGAAGTGGGGAGTTCGACCGAATGGTGCCGACCACGGAAGACATGAGACAGATCCGAGACCGGATTACGAATGATAGGGCCTTCTGGACAAGTAAGGGAGACATCGAATCCTACAAGACAAATCCAGCGGTCCAGAAGTGTAGCCAATGTTCGTACCTTCACCGGTGTACAGATGGACAAAACGTCACGGGTGAAGAGCCAGAACCAAACTAAGTAGTAAAGTGCGAATTAGGTCGTCTTATACATCATCTACTGCATACAAAGCAAATCGGATTATGGCACAGTTCAATCACGCAATTGATAAATCCACTTGCGACGAACAAAATCGTCAACTGAGGACCGGCCTTCGCGCGACTGCCAACTATCACCTTGGGCGTTCTCTTCCCGAGCTAGCTTGAAACCCGCCGCGGAATAAATCGTCCCCTTGTTACCTGCTACTCCAGCGTGAGCAGAGATCCGTTGATACCCCTCTAAGAACGCCCACTTTCGGGCGCAAGCGATAAGCCACGAACCCGTGTTTGATGGTCTTTCAGGTCGCGATCCGAACCGCGTAATTGAGATTTCTTTATTTTCATCGACCATTCGAGCCACAGGTCGGCCGAGAACACAGACTGCAATTAGATTAGACTCATAACGAGCTCCGAAAGCAGCTTTCCATCCAGGGATACCTCCCAATTTGTGGTCTACCATATCCGACTCGAGGAAATCGTTGATCTCATTTCGGCTTCGCTCTCGGGTTAGTTTGAGATTCGATACAGAGTCAGGTACTGATATTGGATCTTTCATCGTTTACCTGAGGCAACTTGCGCCTCACCCAATCAGGCGCATAAAAAACAGAACGATACCACCAGAATGGACCCATATTCCTGCGTTAGTACGTCCGAATCAAAGATTATCGAGAGACCTCACAACTCGTAGAGTAGACGAGTCGTGAATGCTGATCATCTAGAAATATCTCTTTCCGAGAACATCCCTATTGAGAGAGATATTAGTGAAACTCAGGTGCTCTTAGAAGCTATCAAAAAAGCGATCAAGCAGAAGTAATGTAGACCTTTCCGGAAACAACCCAATCAGGCTTTTATGACCTGACCGAACATCTGTCAGAATCAAATGATCCGCGATGCTCGCGTACTCCGGGTCGGGTTCGTCCCTCGGGAAGTTGAGCATCGCGACGCCGAAGTCAACCACCTCTCCAGCGTCCTCGGACCTATTACGAACGGTGAACCCGCCGACATGGCCATTGTCACCGGGCCTAGCGGCGCCGGCAAGACCTGTATCTCGAAGTTCGTCACCGAACGGCTCCGGGAAGAGGTCCTCAACGTCGAGACGACCTACGTCAACTGCTGGCGCAACTACACCCAATTCCGGACGCTCTACCAGATCCTCGACGACCTCGGCGCCACCATCGACATCCACCGGCAATCGACGCCTCACGACGAACTCATCGACCGCCTCCAACAGCACGACGGCCCTCGAACCGTGGTCATTCTGGGCGAGGTCGACCAGCTAGAGGACCCGAGTGTCATCTACGATCTCCATAGCCTGCCACAGTTCGCGGTCATATGCATCGCGAACGAATCACCGACGACATCCTCCTGGACGCCGCCGAGGATGCCCGGTCCCAAATCAAGCAGAAGAGCCTCGATTCACTCACCCCGCACCAGCGGGTCGTCTACAACATCGTTCATGACTACGGCCCGGTCGGGCCTAGCGAGATACACGAGCGCTATACCAAGGACGTTGACGACCCGAGGTTGACGATCCACGGACGAAACGGACGGTCCGAACCTACCTCTCCAAGATGACCCAGTATAACCTCCTCGAGGTGGAGGGAACGAGTCAAGATCGAGAATACTCGCTCGTCGATTCGGCGGCCGCATCGCCGATGCAGTGACGAGGGACTCCGTCACCTATCCGGAGGTGAACTCACCGAGCCCCGATTGCTCGTGGTCCAGCGGCTCGATGACCTAGGGATCGTCGTTTCCGGGGTTGTTAACCCGCGTCGAGATCTCGTCGGCGTCCAAATTATCCTTCGGATACGGCTGGCACAGGTCCTTGCGGGTATCCGGGCCTGCGGAGAGCCATTCGGTCTCAGCGTTCTGCGGGAGGACGACCGGCATCCGGTCGTGGATAGGGTTCATCAGGTCGTTCGAGTCCGTCGTGAGGATCATCACGCACGATATCGTCTCGTCGTCGCCCTACCAGACGTCTCAGAGCCCCGCCATCGCGAACGCAGGGTCGTCCTCGCGGTAAATCCGGTAGAGCTGTTTTGTCCCGGCGTTCGGTGCCTTCCACTCGTAGAAGCCTGACGAGGGGACCAGACAGGGGCGGGATTCCCACGCCCGCTCGAAGACGCGTTTCTCGTCGGCAGTCTCGGAGCGAGCGTTGATGATGCCCTCCTCGGGCTGGTCCGCCCAAAACGGAATCAGTCCCCAGTGGTAGGCACCGATCTCGTCTGGAGCCTCGTTCGTGATGATGTGGATCTCGTCGCCAGGCGCAATGTTGTACCGGGGTGTGTACCCGCCGTCCGTGACGACTTCGGCGTCGAAGCGAGCCTCGAGGTCGGCCTGATCGATGAAGAGGGAGTTTCGGCCACACATACCGAGGAGTTCGGAGGCAAGCATCTTCAACGTGGTCGCACAGGAACCCCATCACGTCGACGTTCTTAACCAACATATTGTCCCAGCGAGCCAGGGTTGTTGGTTAACTACGGCAGCGATCTTCGAGCCAGATCCTGGAAAACAGCCAGACATCGACGTCGCTGCTAGTGCGTGCCCGACAGGTGAATAGTGGCCAACGGGGGCGGAGAACCTCCTAATGACAGACGGCACACCTAAACAAACGATAGAAGAGGCTACACTAACTACGCTCATACAAAATGACCCACATACTTGCCGTATCTGACTGGCGCTCTCAACCGATTGACGATCTCTACACCATTCTCGAAACTGTAGAACCAACTCCAGATCTACTACTGTATGCCGGCGACGACCTCTCACGTTTCAAAAACGCCGATACTGACACAGATCATCTTGCAGAACTTGCTCGCCTCACGAAGCACCAACAATCACTCTATGTCCGAGGAAACGACGACTTCCCCCCGTCAACCGGTCCGCAATTCGATACGGAATTTACCACCGACCTCCACAGGACACCATACACCTACGAGGACCTCGTGTTCATCGGTCAGGAAGGATCAACCCAAGGTCCTGGTCTCATCACCTATTCCGAGGACGACGTCCAACAGCACCTTTCCGAACAACGCACCGCTTGTGAAGACAGAACCCCGATTCTTGTCACTCACACCCCTCCTTTCGGCATTCTCGATATCGGTAAGCGATTCGGTCAACAACATATCGGGTCGAAGGCCGTCAGGAGCTTCATAGACGACATCCAGCCCCCAGCCACCGTCTGCGGTCATTGCCATCAATTCGGAGGCAGAGTTGAAACCCTCGATTACGGCACGGTGATCAACATTGCATCCCACGACGGATTAGACGACCCAGGAAGATACGCACTCATCACTATCGACGCCTCGAACGAGTCTATCGAATACGAGTTCTACGACACTCGCCATCTGCTAGGAAGCCGCCTGACTGATCTCGTCCAGATCGGGAGAAACCGAGTGGAACAGTTCAGTGAGTTAGGAATCACTAGCCCAGATGAGATTACCGAAGAACGGCGTGCCGAACTCGAAGCCCTCCCTGGAGCCTCGTCATGGCACGTGGACCGGTGGATTGCTCATCGAGAGGCTTTCGAAAACGATGAGGTCGTGATTCTAAACAAGTCCGCCTTCGACGACCTTCACGATACGGAGCCTCTCCTCTTGGACATAGAAACGGACCTTCAGCAGGATCGGATCTGGCTGGTCGGCACCTACAGCTACCAAAACGATGCGTACCGACAATTCTTCGATCCGGACGAGGAGTCAGGACTCCTTCAGGAGCTGTCTGAGTACCTTGATGATCATGGCTCCGAGCCAATCATCTATTACGGAGGGAACTACTTCGATGAACAGTGTCTAAGTCGAAGGTTCGACGAACACGGCATTACTGAGGGGATCAACCATCTGGAGCGAGCACACGACCTCGGGATAACTGCCCAACAGGAACTCTTCGGGCCCTTCAATCGGTATAAATTGGACGTCGTATCGAATGCACTGGGGTTTGAATATCAAGACCCGACCGTCGATGGATTTGTGGTCGGGAGCAAGTACACGCGATATCTCCTTGACGGCGAAGAACCAGACTGGGATCGACTCAAACAGTACAATATCGACGATGTAACGGCGCTGAGAACAATCGTCGGTCACATCAGATCGTAGGCTCGGAGGGTGTGCGGGGCCGTCAGCAGAAATGTCATTTCGAGAGTTCGATGTCACCAAGGGTTCAAGCAGTCTTAACCAATAATTGAGCTTGATTCCCCGAACTGTTGGTTAATCTGACGATGCTATCCGCCTTCCACTCTGGAAACGTTCTCGGAAACGGTCGAACGATGGCAGAAATCCGTTGCCTGAGTCCGGTTCTACATACCTTCCAGCCCTTCCCTAAAACATGGAAGGGCCACGGTGCGGCTTATCGGGAACGTAGAGCCGACACGGGGGGCTGACCGCAATCGGTCCCTCAATGATCAGGCCGATCCGGCTACGGATGAGATGCTGCTGCCGCAGCTCGACGACGGCATCACGCTGCTCGACGTCGAGGGAGGCCGGGGCGTTCCGATCCTGCAGTCGCTCGTGCTCGACCACCTCCTCCTACACGATGGCCCCGCCTTCTGTGACGTCCAGCGGGACTGTCTCGACCGGCTCGATGCCACGCGGTCACCGGACGTGGTGCTCGGATGTCTCGAACGAGCAATCGACGAACTGCAGGCGGGAAACGTAGCGGTGGAGCGGACCGTCGAGCGAAATCGTGTCTCCAAGCCGCTGGAAGGCTACTCACAGAATACCCAGAACGTGGCGGCCTTGAAACGGGCTCGCGAATAGGATCTTGCCGTCCATCCCAGACAGGATATCGAGTACGCCGTCGTCGACAAGAAATACTCACGGGACCGCGTCGCCCTCGCCCCGTAGAGATCGACACCTACGACACATTGTACTACGAGACGCAGCTGGTCCGAGCTGTCGAGAGCATACTGTCTCCCTTTAACTGGAATTAGAACCACATCCGACGCGAATTCAATGGAACACGTGTAGTTGATATCACGGACTGGGCCTAACGAACCCCCTCCCCCCTTTTTCGAGTTGTAAACTCGTGACGACGGGGAGGGGGTGAACAGGAAGAGGGGCTGCAGAACAGCCGATTGTGGCAGATACACGTGATAGAAGACCTGAACATCCATTTCTCTAACTTACAACTAGGAATGCGAAAGTTTATGTTGCGCGTTATCTAACCATATCCGCAATGGGGACAAAAGAAAGAAATCTTCTAGTCCAGCTAGAAGATTGGAATCTCTGGATATAGAGAATCTCCTCATCTCGCACATGGTCCCAATCGCGAGAACTATCAGGTTTCATCGCCTCTACGTCCTGTTTTGTGAACTCCATTCTCACTCCATAGGGTCTGGAGTGGTCTGCACCCGGCGACTTACAACTCGAAAAAGGGGGGAGGGGGTAGAATGTTCGAGTACACCACACGAACTTCACCAACCATTATGTTTGTAAAATGGTATGACTCTCATTTGTGAACTGCTCCTACGAGCGTTGCCCTTTCGCGACAATTCTGGTGCTTACTACTCGAAAACGGGGGGTGTGGGATACACCGTTTCACCCTAAGCATCATTCGCAAAATTCAGCCGATATAGATCTGCTTCTATACTCAGTGCGACTCACTGTTACTTACAACTCGAAAATGGGGCGGGTGGGAGAATCGAACCAAGTGTGATGACGCTCCTCGAAGTCTTACAACTCGAAAACGGGGGGTCTGGGTCATCGAGGGGGTTCGACGATAGAGATTCCTGGTGATCCCTTACAACTCGACAACGGAGGGTGTTAGATGCCGAAGACGGTATCTGACTCGTTTCGGGAATACACGGCTGTAGTTGTTAGATAGCCTGTTTTCACCCGGTTACAACTCCACAAGGGTCCACATTTTTATACCCAGAGTTCGAGGGGGTTCATAATGGGACGAAAGGGACGTAGAGCAGGTTCGAATCATCCAGAAGGTGAAAAGGATCGCAAATCCTCCTCTGCTGCTCCTGATAATCCCGAGTCGATGGGTGAGGAGATAGATACGTCACAGTCGACGTTTGAGGATGGCTCGGAACTCGCCAATTCTTCTCAAGAGGCAACAAACGGTGGTGGCATCTCAATCCGGGATCGACTACAAACTGAGTCGTCTGGGGGGGTCTTTGCGAACAAAGACCTCGTTCGGTCAGATACCATCATCGACGAGGATCGTATCGTCGGTCGTGATGACCAACTGGGCCGTGTCGTCGACAATCTGAAACCTGTGCTCCAGAACGAAGGCATCCCAGATATGCTTCTGAGTGGTCCCTCTGGAACTGGGAAGTCGCTCATCATTCATGCAGTCTGCAAACAGATCGTCGAACTGTGTGAATCCCAAGGCAAGACCTTCGGGGTCATTTCAATCAACTGCGAGGGGCCGAAGACTGCAGATCGGGCTGTCTATCGGTTAGTTAAAGCTGCTGCCGACGACCTCGGCGTTGATCCTGGTGTTCCCCAAACCGGAGTCTCAACAGATCAGAAGCTGGAGCGACTGTACGAACTGATGCGCGAGTACTATGACGGTGTCATCTTCATTCTCGATGAAATCGATATGCTCGAGGGACCGTATCAGGAAGCAGAGTACAATTCTCTCATCTACCAGCTTTCACGGGCTCGAAAACTCGCCGATTTTGATGGGCCGATCTCACTCACAACTATCACGAATTACGCCGATTTCATGAAGGACCTCAACAGCCGCGCACAGAGTTCTTACAACCCTGACGATATCTTCTTCGACGATTACGATGCGAACCAACTCCGTAGTATTCTCCACAACCGACGAGACGCCTTCAAGCCAGACTCACTCACAGATGACGTCGTTCCGCTTGTTGCTGCGTTCGGATCCCAAACGCATGGAGATGCACGGAAAGCAATTGATCTCCTCAGATGGGCTGGCGAATTAGCCGAGCGGCGTGGAGCTGACACTGTTACCGAGACTGATGTCCGTGAAGCCCAGGAGAAATACACCGAAAATCGCAAACTACGCCATATCAGCGGGATATCCACTCAAAAGAAACTCTCCATCTACGCTGTGGCGGCTACTGCCCACTACGCAAGAGAACATCCTGAGTGGATACCTGCTGGACCTACGTTCAAGACGTACCAATTCATTGCTGATACGATGGATTCGGATCAGTACAGTCGCGAGACGTTCGTAAATCACGTCACAGAGCAGAGTACGTACGGGGTATTGGACTCCGAGCGTCGAGGCAAGGGGCGAGGCAGAGGAGTGCATATGTATTTCTCCCTCTCCGAGGACCCGGAAACGATTATGGAGACGATTCGTGAGGATTCCCGGTTCGAAGATCTAGCTCACGAAGAGGCGACTATCAGCGCGGTTGTCCGCGAACGGCTGAAGCAGTTCCGGAGCAAGAACTAATCTCGCTCAGATTCTCCCCGCACTTACTACTCGAAAACGGGGGGTGTTCGCGGCCCGGGTGATGGTTACAGCTCGAAAATGGGGGGTGTCATTTGTCGGGGTGTCTCGTTACTACTCGAAAACGGGGGGGGGGTGGGTGACCTTAGAGATACGACGTTGTATAGCATGTTGATGTGCTGTCTCCTCTCCCTCTCCGATTTACAGCTCGAAAATGGGGGGTGGATCCCACGATTTTAATCGTCGTCGGTCTCCTCGATGAGGACGTCGTGGAGAAACCTCCTACCGTTCGGGGACTTCTGGTGTTAAGAGCTTCTCAATCACGGCACCCCTGGTGGTAGACCATTCACACTGAGGGGTGTCGGTAAACCGATCCCATTCACACTCTGGGGGGTGTCGTCTGCTGAGGGTTCAATGGTGCTGAAACAAACCTTCGGCTCTGGTTCAATCTCGTCTACTCGTCGGGACTGACGGGGCCTTTATATTGAGATCGGATTTTTTCTCCGTCTCGCCACTGCCAGTAGTAGTAGCGATTGTCGTTGATCTCCTTGATTGTGATCGTCGCCTTCGAAGGAACGTCATCGGGTAGGTCCTCTGGTCGGTCTTCGACCTCCTCATCCTCTTCTTTTTCAGCTAGTCGTGCTTCTCGCTCGCGATGTTCGGCAAGCTCCTCGGCGAATCGAGCGATTTGCCGAAGCACCTCTGGAGATTGTTCCTCGAGCTTCGAAGCGATGTCAGGTGGGACTTCGCGAGGTGGGTCTGGTGGAGAGTATGACATGGGTCACGGCTCTGTTAACCAACGTTGTTGGCCAATATCTTAGAACTGTTGGTTAAATTTCTCGTCTACTGGATCGAGAACTCCTCGATAACCGCTGCCGTAGCTTCGAGTTCTCGTCGTCGCTCCTCTCGTTTTTCGATCTCTTGGTCCAACTCATAAATTTCTGCTGCAAGTTGTTTGACCATGTCCATCGTCTCCGGGAGACGGCCATCGGTGCGAGGGACGTTCCCATTCCGAATTTCGAGATCGGCTCGCCGTAGATGTTTACACCCACCGCTTGGATCCCGCTTCGTGAAATCTGGACACGTACACGTCTTACTCGCGACATCGATCTCGTAGATGTTTCCTGACTCCGATTGCACCTCATAGACTCCTCCCTTCTGCAGCAACGAGACGTCCATCTCTTCGGTTCGAGCTCGTTTACTGCGGGGCTCGAGTTCCTCCTGACACGGGTCTTCGCCAATAGTGGGTTGCTGGAGAGCTTCAGCAGATGTCGAAGCTGCAGGAGTCGATGCTATAATTCCACCATCTGTTGAATACACTCGCTCATCGTGTTCTGTTTCGCCTTCGTTCTGTGTTTCGACGATGTCAGTTCGTTCGGTCATGATTTCGGCTGAATCGACGTGACGAGTTCGCGCACGCCGTCGCCCTTCGACGGCGTGAAAAATCGTTTATATCGCACTTGGAACTCAATTAGCTCTGACTGTGAGTACTGCACCAGAGGTTGTCGGAATCGTCACTCCTCGAGTGACCCAATTATTTCTCGAGCGGTGGAACTGATTCGACCGAGGCGCTCTTGAATTGCTTCCGGGTCTTCGCCCTGCCACGCAGCGAGATAGAACGCAGATCCGCTCGTGTCGAGTCCGAAATACTGACCGACGATGTACGCGACGGCTTCTGCTTCGACCTCCCGCTTTGCCCGTTCGGGTTCATCCTCGATATCGAAGTGGAGCAACGCGTGGGCATACTCGTGAACCAATGTGACTGCAAGATCTGCTAGATTCGCTCGGGCTTTCGCCTCGACGACTGGCTGGAGGTCGTGCAGGCTCCGGTACTTACAGATCCCCTTCGCGTCGCCATGATCCCATTCGTCAGCATCGACGATGCGTACCTTCACACCGAGTTCATCAGCTGCCCCTTTGAGCGCTAGCACCAAGTCGTCGGCGTCGCCCATCGCTGCAGTCTCCAGTTCGGGAAGCGGCTCTCCTTCCGTTTGGGACACGTCGAAGACTGGCGCTGGTTTGAACCCGACGAGTCCTTTCGACCATTCATCCGGCGACGTCTCGTTGTACTCACAGCCGATTTTCTCGTGGTAGCTGGGAGAATTCTCACACTCGGGACATCGCTTGGTGATGATCGGAGCCCAGATCCAGATGGCCTGTTCGCCTTCCTGGACATGCCGATCGAAGTCGTTTCGCCACGTGTTGTAGCCAGCAACCTTCGTTGCCTCTGGATACTGCAGTTTGATGAGGAGCGTATTTCGGTGCGAATAGTCGTGGAAGCGACTCTGGATGTCTAACCACTCCTGAAACTCCTCACTTGCTTGTGCATCGTCGACGCGGTCGACGAGGTCGTCGATCCACTTTTCGATGGTACTGTGCATCTCGTCGTGTCGGGTGTCGGTCTCCTCGAACGAGACCGATGAATCACTACTCGTAGCCATGGTTTTCAGGACTTGAATTATCGCAACTGCGCCGATTCAGAACGCGCCGCACCCTTCGGGGCGCACAAAAAACTCGCGTCGGCAGTCACCGGAGGGCTGCTTTCTCGTCAGCGAAGCCGACCGCGACGAGGTAGTCGAGGAACTCATCGAACTGTTTCACGTCGCTGGGCGTGTCCCTCGCCAGATGTCGCACCCATTCGATAGCCCACCGGAACGCAGGGTCGGTCCCGCCCTTCCCGTGGATGTACCACCACCGAGCCGCTTTCAGCACGACCAGCGGATTCGTTGGTGGGTGCTCACCGGCGAGTCCACGGGTGATGGACTCGATTTCGTCGGGGACGTCGCTGGGATTAACCTCGCCTGATTGCGTGTTGTCGATATCGACCGGGATGTCGTCTATCGAGACGTTATCGGCTCTCTGTTGTTGACTCACTGGAAGTCACCTCTGAGTGAGGGCTTTCGGAGGAGCCCTCGCCCTCTCCGAGGGTTCGAAAAACAGAACGTTGTGTTACGCCGGCGGGGAGTGGACATTATGCTCGTCGATGACGAAGCGGAGGGCGTGTGAGAAGATCGATTAGCTGCATCTGATGGCTTCCTATTCACAAGGCGGAACGTATTTTCCCGTAACGGTGGATCGGTGGTGTATGGAGATAGGGTTGGTGAGCTGTACGAAGGCGAAGGAGGACTCGGCGTCGACGCCGAGGGAACTCTACGAACCCTCCGCGCTGTTCCGGAAGGCCCGGCGTTACGTTGAGGAGAACCACGATGTGTGGTACGTGCTTTCGGCGAAGTACAACGTTCTTGATCCAGACGGCTCGCCGATCGAGCCCTACGACGAGACGCTGAACAACGCTGGCGTCG
The DNA here is from genome assembly GCF_030273315.1 of Natrialbaceae archaeon AArc-T1-2. NCBI lineage: Archaea > Methanobacteriati > Methanobacteriota > Halobacteria > Halobacteriales > Natrialbaceae > Natrarchaeobaculum > Natrialbaceae archaeon AArc-T1-2. Next base: position 41,597 of record NZ_CP127176.1, read on the forward strand.
AAGAGCGACGAGAGTGGAGCCGAGCCATCGTCGGACAGCTACGGGAGCGCGACCTGCTCGCGGAGGGGAACACTCTCGTCATTCACGCTGGGAAGGCGTACTACGAGGAACTCCTGCCGCTGCTCCACGAGGAGCCCGTCGACGTCGAGATTCCAACCGAGGGACTACGGATGGGCGAGACGCTGTCATGGTACAATGAACGAATCTAGGTTCTACGCCGCAGATTGGCTCGGAGTAGTGTGGTCAAATTGGGGGACTCTCGATCCCGGCGGCGACCACCTATCCACGTTCTCCACTGACGAGGGGCTCTACCGCGTTCGCCACCCCGCCCGCCCCGGTCTGGAGTATATCGGCGAGACTGGGCGCAGCCTCCGTGGTCGAGTCCGTGCGCTCGCCCACGGGGCGTTCGCCGAGGAAATGCCTTATCGCGATCCACACACCGCGGCACCATGTCTCTGGGCTGTCCATCAGGAGGAGGCCGAGAAACTGGAGGTGTCGGTCACGACGCCGACGCTCGCTGAGGACAAGCAATCTCGAAAGGCGTTCGAGGACGCGCTAATCGCAGTCTGCCGCCGTGAAATGGGCGAGAGTCCGACGGCGAACTTCGGCCGGATTATTGACGGCTATCGGCAGTCGACGTACCGCAGCGGCGAGGAACGCGGCGGGCCGCTCGAACCAGGCCAGACGGTGTCTAACACCGAGGACGGTGTCGGCCCGCTGGATTGGAGCCGGAGCAGCGACGTGCTCTCGGAGGACTGGATGGGGCTCTTGTGGTCGTCTCCGCGACCGCTAGCAGACGCGGACACGTCGATTCCGACGGATGATGGGCTGTACCGGATCTGGCGCGAGGGCGAGGCACCGCCGCTGGAGTACATCGGGCAGAGTTCGAATCTCAAGTCACGGCTGTATCGTCACCGGCGAAACCGGCACGAGGCGTTGCTGTTCTCGTACTCGGAACTGGGGGATCACGACGCCCAACACAAGCGCGAAGAGGTTGAGACGGAGCTTATCGGCGTTCACTGGCTGGAAGTTGGGGAGAGTCCACAAGATCAGTTCTAGATGTCATACCCCTCTACCCTCATAGCCCATGTGTAGTTCTGGAATAAGTTTTTGTCCCCGGGGCTGAATCTTCTTGCAACTAAACAGAATCCCAGATGGAGAATGAAATAGGAGTTCCTTGGTCAGAACATACCGTAGTCGAGAAGTCAGAACTACTGGACAACCTCTCTGATGCTGGTGAATGGCGTGAAGACAAGATTAAGACGTCCTCTTTCATCGTCAGTCCAAGTTACGGAACCCTGGATTATGACGGCTTCGTGAGTTTTCTTCGGAACAAATTCATGTTCTTTGCGCTGTCGGAAGAGGAGATTCAGGAGTCCGAACGCCCTCATCTTGAAGCACAGCAGCTCTCAGATTACAGGGATGATGCTAAGATGGATGGCAAGTGGGGAGAGCTGATTCTATTTACAATGGTTGAAGGTTTCCTTGACATCCCCATGATGTCGCACAAGCTTGGGTGGAAACAAAACCCGACTGATCAGGTTAAGGGATCTGACGGCCTCTTCTTCGGGGAATACGAAGGATCCCCAACGTTAGGAATTGGTGAGGCGAAGATGTACACCGATTTGGATGATGGGATTGAGGAAGCTCTTGACAGCACAGATCGATTCCACGGAGAAGATAGCCAACTCCGAAATCAGCACGAGTTAACGGTTGCTATGGGTAATCCGAGCGATAATCTCTCGAAAGAGAAGATCGAACTGCTCTCATCCCTTTTCACGGGGGAATCCCAAGATTACCAAATGCTACACCCCATTTTCGTCGGATATGAGGATGAAGAGCTGGAGGAATTCCAGACAAAGCCGGTCGAGGACGATCAGGAACTAGTAGACCAGCTCCAAGACCATGTCGAGGATACTGACTTACTCTCCAAAGTAACCGACTCTCTGGAGGGTGACTACAGTCACCTTCGAAAACACTGGTTGACATTCTTTTTCCTCCCACTAGAGGACAAAGATCGATTTGTAGAGAACGTTAAAGCGGCTATCTACCCCTGGACAACGAACCACTAATGTCTACATACGAAAACGCAGCGGACCTAGAGTTCTTCAATGACTGTCTCGATACACTGATAAAAGATCTGCTCTATAATGATCTCGGCGTTACAGATTATCGTTGGGATCAGAACTCGGAGAGTAAACTCCAAAAGAGTGCTTGGGTAGCATCACTTCTCGCTTCCAGTGATGACGAGGAACACCAGTCTAAGGCCCTTTCCTTTGCGATTCTCGCATATATTGAGAAGCGAGGGACCGATGACGAGGAGATGTACGAACGGTACCTCTATATCGTTCTCTCTCGCATTGGTAATCTTCAAACGTTCAATACCGTTCGGCGAGAACAGGCAGATGTCAGCTTCGAGGAGAGGCTCATTTCATCGCTTGACTCTGCGTTAGGCTTCGAGCTGAGTTCTGACCTCCAGCAGCACGAACTCGGTGATGGGACTGTGCTGTCCTCCTTCCAGAAGGATATCCTAAATGCGCTTCAGGCAGGGAAGGACATCGCGATATCCGGTCCGACATCTTCCGGGAAGTCATTCATACTCCGGAAATACATCCAGAGTGAGCTCAAAAGCGAGGATGGCTTCGAAGCAATCTACGTCGTCCCGACTAGAGCACTCATTGCGGAGGTGAGCGAGAAGCTCTCCAGTCTCAACGATGATATAGACGGAGAGCAAGAGATTGAGGTCAGAACCGGCGCATATTTCGAGGAGGAATCGGAGGATCTAGAAACAGATTTAAATTCGTTCTTAGTAGTTACTCCTGAGCGGTGTCTGCGGCTCATCGACGAGGACACTAGGGCGAGAATTGAGCCAGACCTGATATTCTTCGACGAGATTCAGAACGTCCAGGACGGGCAGAGGGGTGTCTTATTCGAGGATATCATTCAATTACTCAGTGAATCCTGGCCGGAAACTCAAATCGTCGCCGCAGGTCCCTATCTTGAGGAGCCACAGGATACTTTAAGCAATCTGACAAACCGAGAGGTCGTACAGATCAAAACCGCATTTACACCGGTTCTTCAAATGAAGGCGATTATTCGGTTCAAGAGAGCAAAAAACCAATCCAGATCTATACGGATGGTTGATGTTGTCCTCTACAGTCCTTCTGGAGACAAATTAGAGTTCACGATAGCCGAACCGGACGACCTCACGTATACTACGGTCAACAATAGCAAGACTAGAGCGCTGACCACCATAATCGATGAATATGGGCAAAATAGCCAGAATCTGGTATACGCCAGCAAAACCAACCTAGCCGAGGATCGAGCCGACGCTATCGCAAACAACCGGAACCGAGAGATAACGTCTGCGAGAATCGATGATCTCACCGAATTCCTGAAGAACACGATCCACGAAGACTATCCACTCATTGACCACCTCCAAAAAGGAGTGGCCTTCCACCACGGTCGCGTACCGAAGATTGCGAGAGAGGAGATAGAAGACCTCTACCGGTCGAAAGTAGGCCTTGACACAATCGTATGTACTTCTACTCTACTGGAGGGGGTGAACCTCCCCGCGGAGAAAATTTTTCTGACTAGTGCATATCGAGGGGACAATGAGCTGTCAGAACTCGACTTCCAGAACCTCGTCGGACGGGTCGGTCGCGTTGATTCCCGGTTGTACGGTTCTATCTATTGCGTTGAGGCCGAAGATGACGAATGGGTGGATGAGAAATTGGATAGCGATACGGAGGAATCGGTCAATCCTGCTACCTCACAAGCTACGGATAACCCAAACAAACTCATCACCGCGCTCGGAAGCAACGACCTTCGGCAGCTCAAAGACGCATCGACGCGGTACACGTCGATTCTCCTTCGCTCTCGCTACCTCAAGTCCGACTACGATGTCGACAAATACCTCTCCAACAAGGGGCTCTCGGACTCAGACATCTCCTCAGCGAAAGACGAACTCGATCGGACTCTCGAAGACATCGAGATCCCGGAGAAACTGCTGAGGCGGAACCCAACTGTCGATCCCGTGGAGCAGAACACGCTCTACAGGCTGGTGATGAAGAACCCGGAAAGGTGGGTGATTGGTGAGAATACAGCAGAATACAGTTATGATAAACTCATGCGGATCACTCAGCAGTTGAATCAGGTATTCAAGTTCACCAAGGATGATGAATACGGGATCGATCCCTCAAACCGAGAAACCAAGCACGGAGCGCTGGAGCCGATCGTAGTAGTTGCGAATCAGTGGCTTCGAGGAGAGACGTACAAGTCCATGATTGATTCTAGGCAAGCGAACGTTGAGGATGAGGGCCTGAGTAAGTGTATTAGAACGATCCTTGATCTCGTGAACGACGACGTTCGATTTATTCTGGTCAAGTACTACGGGATGCTGGTCGATATGCTAGAAGAAACCGACTACGAGATGGGTAAGTGGGCAAGCAACTTCGACCAGATGTTGGAGATGGGATCGATGAACTTCGGGGAGTTGCGTCTCATGTCGAAAGGTGTAGATCGGTCGGTTGCGCTGCAGTTAGGAATCCCACCGAACGTCGATGATGTCGAAGAATTTCTTGAAAACCGTCGAGGGAAGATCCCAAAATTCTTCGCTCGACACCTAGAGTCGCAGGGGGTCCTCTAGATTATCCGCATCCCGCGTACTAACTCAGGCACATTTTCATAGACAGCTTCGGCCGATAGTCTAGCTCATCATATTTTGGAAGCGCTCGCGTAGCGCGTCCTCGCGCTCCTCTCACGGGCAAAAAACAACCACCCTTAACCAACATTCTACCCAAGAAATCAGCGCTGTTGGTTAATAACTAAGACGGCCTCCGACACCTGTCTTCAACTCTCGGACTCACTCGTCGGCTTTGCGTCGACAGCGCACCTGTTCAGGATTCGGTACCCACGGATGGTCGTCCCAGCAGTGAAGGGCGTGCTCTTGTGTCGTGTCGAACAGCGCCTCGCACGACCCACACTCGTAGGCGGTCTCGGTCCAGCGTTCCGTGACGAACATCGCCGTCACCGTCGACCTAACCGGATCTGATGCGGCCGAACGCTGAACGTAATCATTCGTAGAGGCACTGAGCGGACGCATCCTCTCCATTGAGGGTCTGCTGATCCTCGTCCGTATCAGCAAAGAGGGTCGACTGATCTCCCTCCGATGTTTGCTCAACTTCGGGTCGGTCGTCGACGCCGAACTTACTCGCTTCGGGCCGATCAAGACGCGAATCCCGGTCGCGGTGGTCCACATCAGCGCCGAAATCCTCGAGTGAGGTCTCGACGCTCGTTTCGGTCACTTCTAGTTGGCCATCGTCACCGAATGCGGTCTGTCGCTGAATCTCGATCTCTGGTCGATCACTCACCTCATTCGAGCCTCCACCCACCGAGGCTCCGACAGACACCCCCGAGTGCTGCGTCAATCGTCTTCTGTGCGGATTTCGCTGGCCCGACCTTTGAGCCGGCGAAGAATCGGGATCCGTTGCTGATTCGCGTTCTCGTAGGCGACGCACTCCCGGAGCGTCTCTATATCGTTGATCGTCACGATACCAGCGTTGATGAGTCGCGTATTCGGGGGTTCGAGCCGTTGTTCTGGTGAAAGCTCGCTTGCGTCTGTTGTTTGACCGTCTGGATTGGTCATTGATGATCGCCTCCGCGACTGCTGAGGCGACGAAAAACAACTCTCTCCGTTACCCGTCTTCTTCCTCAGGCTGGATCTGGCGAGTGTCCTCAGCGAGGTCGTGGATATACTCGCGGAGGGTTTCCATATCCTCGCGGGCGTCTTCGAGCGTTTTACCCTTCACTTTGGCCGTGATTTTGTCTTGATCGCGGGTGCCAGTACCGCGAGTAAGTTTGACCGTGAGTGAGACGCCGACATCGCTTCGCTCGACGTACTCGGTTGGTGCCTGACACTCACGATTCTGCGGCGATTCTAGGCCCGTACGTGGCTGCTGGGTGTGTTCTGACATTGATTGCTCTCTGATCGTTAGTTGACGGACGGTGCGACTGGATCGTCGACTATCTCACGAAGGGCTGCATCTATCTCGCGGCCGGTGAGTCGCCAGCAGCCGTCGGGTCCTGTACACTCTAGCTGGCTCACTACTTCGGTCTTGAACGCCTTGTACTCCGCAAGCGCCAACTCTTCGTTATCAGTGTAATCGAGCAGGAGGGCGAGTGCGAGTTGGGCCGGCCCGCTGCCACCATATCCCCATTCGAATCCCGAAGGACTGTGATTCGCCAGCTCGAGACTCCGCTCTGGCGTGAGCTGTTGTTGGTCCGATTGCTTCTCGACGATGGCGCGGCCTCGACGACGGTAACCGACATAGTTGACGTCGGGATCAGCCGAGGTCCGTGACTGTACGTGTGAGCGTGCGTCGCTAATTCCACTCATAGGTTGGTTCGCGGGAGGCTCGTTCGATCACCCCCGCACCCCTCTCGGGGGTTCAAAAACAGGACGTAGCTGCGTTCGGCAACGTGTTTGACAGTTACAACGTACTGTTCAGGTATATCGGGATGGCTGTACTGGACGATCTTTCAGGGTTCGAGTTCAAGGACGTGATAGAGGACGTCTTCCGCAATCTCGGCTACGAGAACGTCCGTCAGGCCGACCGAACCGCCGACGAGGGTCGCGCGTCATCATGGAGGAGGTCGTCGACGGCACCCGGCGCGCGATCATCGTGGAGTGCAAGCACACGGGGACGGTCGGGCGCCCGGTCGTCCAGAAGCTCCACTCGGCGATCGCGACGTTCGACTTCGACAGCCCGAAACGTGGGATGGTCTTCACGACCGGCCGGTTTACGAACCCAGCCCAGGAGTACGCCAACCGTCTCCAAGAAAACGATGGCCCCCATCTACGAGTTGCTCGACGGCGAGGACCTCCGGGAGATCGCCTGCACCAGCCACACGAAAACGGAGCGGCTGGAAGGCGAGCCGGTCTGTACGGGCTGTGCGGTGACCGAACGGTTCGTGCTGAAGACGAAGTACTTCTACGACGACTAGAATCTCGAGGTGTTCCGCGAGGAGTACGCCGCCATGCCCCTTCACGAGAAGGCGATGGAGAACAAGATGCTAGCGGGAGGTAGTGTGGTCGCGGCACTTCTGGTGGTCATCGGCCTACTCGTGGTCGGCGGCGTCATTTAGAACGACTGCACTCTCACGTAGGCTCAGCGATAGAGTGTCTCTGTTCAGCAAGTCTTTCTGTAGATATGATGGAGGGCGGAGAAGCCCATTACGAATGGGTGCTATGCCGCTGAAATGAAACTAGAGGGTAGATTAATTGCCGTAAAATTCAAGCGGCCCCCTTCAGTGACCGTTTTCGACAGGTCGAAAATCGAACTCGCGGCTGTTCGCCGGTGCGTCATCGGGGACCTCGTTGTGATTGAGCAGGTACTCGGGCCACGCCTCATATGCGAGTCCGACGAGTAGAGGCTCCACTTCTGCGAGGTACGCTGGATAGCCGTACGGTCCTGGATATACTTCTGGATCCCAGGCGCGAATCCACAGATACGTCTGTTCTTTGAGTTGGTGCGTCCCTTGTTCGAAGAGTTCGCTCGCCCAACTGAGTTTCTTCGACTCTTCTCCGAATACTGTCTCCGAGAGTTCTCCTACGTGCCAATAGCTTCCGTCACCCCAACGAGCGAAACTCCGTGTCCCGCTTCGGTCTTTCGCAATCTCCTCGAAGTTAGCACTCAGTTCGTTCTTTTTCCCGTACGCCTCACCTTTTCCGATGTACCGTGGGACAACATCTGTTGGGGAGGGATTCACAGAGTTGAGTTGAAAGAGGACATAGAGTAAGCCACTCTCTCCCTCTTTCACGCCGTTCCTGTGAACACATCGTTTTCCCTCTCGGCGAATCCGTTCGTCAATAGCGTCGCTTCGCTTGAGCACTGTCGAGGACCCAAGTGTCTTCGTCTCGACAACGAGGTCTTCGTCAGTCTCGAAGAGCGGTATCGGATCTGCCACCTCGGAGTCGTTGATGTCTCGACAGATGGTCTTCTCGACCCACTCGTACCAGAGTTCGATCTTATTTTCGGCAGTCACCTTCTCAGCGGGGAGTTCAGCGAGTCGTGCAGTTTCCTCATTCAACGATTTGTTGTCCTCGTCAACCCATTCGTGACCTACTTTCCCCATCTCGTGGGGGACACGGTTGGGGACGAAGTCGCGATTGGCGAACACACGGTCGAACCGGGAAAGTGAGTGAACCAGACCGACCATCTTCCCCTCGAGTTCGTGCCGGTACGTCGGGTACCCGTACGGACCCGTCTCTAAATCGTCGACGTCGACTACCCACGCGTACAGCTGTGATGCCGATTTTTCATAGACTGTTGCGATGTGGTCGTACTTCCCGTAACTGCCCCACGACCCATCGTCTTCCCACTCCGAAATGGGAAGGGCGTCCCGGAGCTTTCTGAAGTGGTTCATCAGTCGACTCGCGACGTTGCTTGTTTCGCCGATGTACACCGGAATCACGTCGAAAGGTCCGTCTACGGGCTCGTCAAGGAAGTACAACATATACAGATAGTCACCACTCCCCCGACCCAGGCGATACGTATCGTAATCGTCGGCCATCGATAAGTCCGAGCCGCTGTCGTTGACCATCGGAACCGGATCCGGAGTTGCAGCCGACTGGATGTCTGAGAGAATTGCCCTCCGCACAAATTCATCCCAGACCTTCTCTTTTGATCGTCTATCCGACATTGCCGGGAGAAGACAACATACGATAATAAAGTTGGTTGGGACGATTTAGAGCAATACCCGATTTCCAGTTGATCTCCTAAAAGAGCCCACAGGAGACTATGCCAGATGCGACACTTCGTCTGGCTCTTCGACGTCGTCGAACTCGCCGCGCTCCACAGGTTCCCAGTCCTCATCCGGATCTGGACTCCACCAGTCGACTTCGTAGGCGCCCGGTGCGCCGAAAACCTTCACGCGTGCCGACCCATCGGGCAGGTCGCGACGCAGTTTCTCGTCGACGTGGAGATTCCAGGTCGTGGTTGTATCGAAGCAGGCGAGCACGGCCTCCTCGTAGCCGCGTGTCTCTCGGGACTCCTGAAGTTCGACCTGGGTGTTGCAGTTCTTGCAAAACACCCCTTCGAAGGGAATGTGACTGAAGACCTCCTGCCCGCAGACGGGGCACCAGAGGAACTCGAACAGTGCCTCACTGTGTTGGTTGAGTACTTCTAGACTCATTGTTGGACCGACCCGGTCGAACCGGGTCACCCGTTCTACTCGGATGAAAAACAGCACTACGGGCGTCCTCTCAGATACCACTTGGTGCCGTAGACGATGCGCGATGGAGCTTCGTACCCGCAGTCGTGGCAGTCGAACCAGCGCTGGACTTTCGCTCCGTCTGCTGACTTCTCATCGACGAGGATGTCCTCGTTCTGGATTCGGGACAACTCAATTCGGGCGCTGGCCGCTTCCGGAGCTCGCCACGGAACGATTTCGCGTCCTTCGTCTCGTACCCCCGCGACCACACTGGGTGGCCGTCGACGAGGATTGCGCCACGCCACTTGTAGCGGTAGGAGTCTGGCGCTCTGTACAGGACAGCCCGAGCGCCAGTCTCGGTGTTCCGATGCGCCAACGTTGGCGACCGGCTCTCGCGTCGCCAGCTGGTGATTCTGGGCATTGTTTAGAAATGGACATCAACGGGCACGATCCAGAGCTCCTCGCTCTCCTCGAGGACTCGATCCAGCTGCCCTCGGTGCCAAATCCCGCAACCGCATTCGTCGTACAGGAAGATCGAGGGACCGTCGTACGCACCGACTTGATGGAAGGCATGCCGGGCGAGACCTCTATTACGCATTATCTCATCATCGCTGAGTTTGTCGAGCGCTTCCCGTACTCGTTTGAGGTTCCGCTGGAACTTGCTCTTCGTCGCGTCCCAACCGCGCTCCAGGGGTTCCTGGACTTCGTCAGAGTCTACCCGCGTTGCAACTGGGGAGTCGCCCCAACGAGCATTCTCTGCCACCGTCGAGCCTTCTTGATCGAACGTGACGAAGTAGTCGAATACGGTGCCACCGTGCGGATCGGCTCTAACCAGCCGATCGAGCACTGCTTTGCCGGTGGCTACTGCGTCGTTTCGCGTCGATGCCTCTACCAGGGTGTAAATGACCATGTGCGTCGGTATTCACCTTTGCCGACGCACGCAACTTCGCTCCGTATCACTGCTTGATGCGCCGGCCTCTATCGCCCGGTGATCGATAACCACCACCAAATGCGCGCTCGCTATATGTCGTCTTTCTTCGACCCTGTGGCATCCATGACGGTGATCGTCAGGTCGCCGCTCTCGTAATCAGCTTCGAAACCGACGGCGATGGAATCCAACATGCGAGCCGCGTAGGAGGTGCGGTGCCGTTTGAGCAACTCTATCTGCCAGCAGGATTAATTAACCGCTATAACGCAGATAGTCGCAGCTGCAGATGGAACTATTCTTCAATTCCGTCGAAGGAGATTCCTCTGATGCGATATTGATGTTTCCCTTCGATGTCTTTGCGACGAGTTGCCCGTTCTGAGTCGGTAATGATGAGTACTGGACTTGAGCGACCGTCTCGCCGGGCGTAATTCTTAAGATCTGGAATCGCCGCCGACACGGATGTCTCGACTTCGATTAATGACAGAGGAAACTTTCCGAAGAAATCTGCCCCCAACATTGAGAAATTGCGTATATCCACAATGAGGTCTGGTGCTCCTGATTGTCCGTCGAAGTGGCGGCGATCAACCGACAAGTCACCGAGTTTTTCTTCGGAACCGTTTTTCCGAACTACTAACTCCGCGTCATCGTACTTCTCTTTCAGACATTCGTACGTATTCGCAACGATCTCGTTGTGCTCGTAGGTATCAGTCATGTTACGCACCCTCGATCGAGATGGAGACTAAGCCTTCATCCTTGAGGTCATGAATGACTCCAAGAACCTCCGTCTGGTCCATCTCTAACTCACCAGAAATCGACTTGATTACATCGCTGTTCGTACCCTTGTTTGCTTCCCCATCTAATATGAACTCGAATACACTCGCTTGTGTTGGATCGAGATGGTCTTCAGTAATGATGTCCGTAATCTCGGTGCGGATCGTTCGGCACTCCCGTGCCTGTTGCACGAGGTCTTCGACAGTCTCTGCTCGGGATACGGCTAGTTCCACTTCATTGAGTGACTGGGCTTTTTCGTTGATCCCGAATATCTCGGCCAGTTCTTTCCCGGTTTGGATTTCATGTTCAATTCTATTTCTGAGGCCCTTGAGTTCCTGTTCTGCCTTTTCGATCAGCTCGGAGAATCCCTCCTGTGCTTCGTCGTAGTCCTCTATATCCCCACTGAGTATCCTGTCACGGGTGGTGAGAAGGTCACGATGTTTAGTATCGATTCTCGATAAGGATGTTCGGATAAAATCGAGGGACTCTGTCGAGTTATCTGGTACTCCAAATCGACGGACAGACTCGGTAGCAACGTCGTTCATCACATCAAAAATAGAGAGGACCTCACGACAACCCGTGACTACATCATTAACAGTTTCGGCGGCTCGTAATTTGTTTTCAAGCTCATCTTGCCCGGTGTCGGTTGGAGAACCCACTGACACTTCGGTCAGTAACTCGTATCGTTCGTGGAGCTTAGATACGACATTCTCGGCGTCTGAGAGAGTCTTCTCTGCTTCAAGGACACGCTCGCGAGCCAGTGTTGTGAACTGCTCGAAGGCATTCGCGTCGTCGACAATTGATTGGATCCGGTCGAAGAGTAAATCATCAATACGGGTACGAACATCTGACCCCAACGGCTCGGGGAGGTCACTGTTCCAGGGATACGGCCAACGCCCTGCAATATCTTCCAGATCATCCGCGATATTATCAATCTTATCAACGCTACTTACATCGGCCAGTTCTCCCTTGACCAACCGAGCTACTGAGGTGTGTACCGTTCCATCAGCATTGATTGACTGCAAGGCGGTTTTTGCAGTATCAATGGCCGAGTTAACTCGATCGACATCTTGTTCGACGACCTCAATCAACTCTTCTCTGACATCCTCATCCAGGGGACCTGTCCCAGCGTTAACCAACCAATCTTCGATATCTTCGACCGTTTTTTCAGCCTCGGGATGATGAAGGACACTTCGAAAGTCTGCCACAAAGTCCTCAAGATCGTCTTCGAACTCACCTGGTTTGAACGATGCGGAGCCTGCAACGAGATTCTCGAAGAAATCACCTAATGAGCGATCGAAGGCCTCTCGCACCATCTTCTGCTCTTCTTCGTCGAGATTATTCAGTGTCGACCTTGTTTCTTCGTCCAGCTCGTCGAGGGTGTCTTCAAGATCGTCCAATGCAGTCTTCTCGTCGTGGATGTCTTGCTCTACCTCTAGCGCCTCCTCAAGAGTGCTGAGAGAGTCTGGACCAGCATCACTCATTGTTGACCTCCATGTGTTCATTCAGGGACTGAAGCTGGGTTCGCCTGCTTTCACGTTCCGTTTCGAGTTCGTCAATTTCACCAGCGAGCCGTTCCAGCTGATCAACAACTTGGAATACCTCATCAATGTCTTGACGTGCATCCGTTAACATTTCATCCCACTCTTCCTGAATATCGCGGATATTATCTGCTCCATTCGAGAAATCAAGGCCAGGGAGTTCTGATTTCACATCTTCGAGAACTGTTTCACACCTTTCCTCGACTGTATCTTTTACAGCATCTTTTGGTGGGAGATCGACATTCACCGAACTGGCCTCGATCGTCGCATATGCAGAGTTAATGTCGTCTATCTTTGTTTTTGTCCGGTCGGCGAGACTCTGGAGACGATTCGTGTGTTCGCCGAGGTCTGTTTCTCGGGATTCGAGTTCTTGACGCCGGTCGTCGATATTCTCCTGAAGAGTTGAGTACAGACTAGAACGTCCCTCACGATCGTATCCAAGCACGAATTTTGCAGTGGGTTGTGAAACCCGATCAGCGACCCGACAGAACTCTCGAAGATCACCGACGACACTAGAGTCGTGTTGTACTTTCCCACTGGGATACACCGAGCTATGATCTTCAATACGGTCGTATACTGCATCGAGCTGATCAATCGTCTCATCAAGAGATTCTTTTGCTTTCTCGTACTCGATATTGATTTTATTCTCTTCGTCTTGAATAACCTGGATCGCATCGACCATCCGAACTAGTAAGTCTGCGAGATCAGATCCCGTACCGTCGTATTGATTCGAGAGAACTCGAAGGAGGCCTGGCTCTTGCATGTACGTCGTTGCCAAATCTGCGCGAGGCGAAAGCCGGTTGAGTTTCGTTCGGAGATTTAGCGTATCGGCCTCCTCTGCCTTTTGAATCGCCGTGGTGAATTCCGAACGAAAGTCGTTCTGCCGCTGATCGTATCCATATTCAATGATACGCGTGTAACCACCACCACCCCCCGAAATTGGGCCCAGGTATTTTTTAGAGTCTAGACCTCGATCACGCGCTGTCTCAAAGAACCTAAGACACCTATCTCGTTCTTCGGAAGCGGCACGTGCTAACAGGAGATAATCGACACGGGCGTTCTGGGAGGCTGTCAACCGATTCTCGAACATATCGAATAGCTCTGTAGAGCTTTGATCTCCCAAGGTGACGGGAAAGAGCGTTTTGAGATTCTTCTGGAACTCGTCCGTCTGCTGTTCAATCCTCGTTGCGAAGTACTCGTTGAGCTTTTCGATGTAGTAATCAATTTTCCGAACGCCCTCGTCGGCGATGTCGTCTCGACTGATCGTCTCCGGGATGGGAGCAGTCTGATCAAGTTCTAGTAGATTGTACAGAAGGCTGGTCGCAAAGGTGTCCAACCGTCGTTCGTCAAGTGTTGTGACTTGGAGTTGATCAAGTTCGGCGGCTACTTGAATACGTTCGTCGCTGCTGGAAATGAATTCTTGGGTAGCAGTCTCGACATCCCGGATGTCGTCATCGTTCCCAAGGAGTACGATCGTGAATATACAATTCGGCTCAAGCGCGTCCTTGGCAACTTCATCCTGTAAAAATGGCTGAACTAGGGGTTCAAGCGCCGACTCTTCGGCCGGAAGGGGATAGAGTGAAGTGTTCATCGGGGGTCCTCCTGAATAGTGTCACCGAATTCTTGCAACCGATCTGATGCAGCCTGCATATTCTCCAGCATCGTAACTAGCTCCTGATACTGGTCGTCCGTGTTCGTTTCGTGTCCTGCAAAACTCAATCGTGGATTCGTAATGAGACTTGGGAATGCTAGACTCGGCGTCTTCAGGCCAATCGATACGTAAGAATCCATCGTGGAGGATTCGCTTGTCGAAAAGAGGTCGAAGAAGTCAGCGAAGTCTTGATATATATCTTGTGCACTCATTTGATCAAGACTCTGCGTGACATCATAGAGGAACTCGATAGTCTCCTCTTCCCCGTTACCTAATTCTTCAAGAGCAATATCGTGCATCCGGCGAACGAGCGGACGAAGGATCATATCCACAGCCCTATCTCCTTGTGCTGGGGCTGGACTCATGTTCTGCCCGAAGACCATTTCTCCGTCTTCGTCAGCGATACTTTGGAGTACCCGCTCTCCAAATTGTGAGAGCTGCGAATCAGATACTCCAGAGTGATACGCATCAAGGTTCGTTAACCCCTGTTCAATTGTCTTGTATACCTCTCCGACAGGTGTTAGATGTGCGTCACAAAGCGCGAAATCGGTAGCTTCTGACTGGAGTGCGGACTGGAAGGCCGCTGGTTCATCAAATTCGCTAAGTTGATGTGGTGAAGGTGTGGTGAGGAGGGCCGCGATACGGTCGCGTGATTTGTTGCTGAGGTCGTCGAGATATGAGTCCAGACTCTCTCTGTCCAAGACTTCAACACGGGAAATTTGTTGTGTTGCAATATCGAAAAGACGGTTGTAGTTGCCTTCAACATCGTCTCCGAGGTTGGCTTTTGCATCGAGAGCCGATTGTAGCCAGCCAGGGCGTCCTCGTGAGTGCCACCAAGCGTAGTTTTCGGTCCCGGCAGACAAGTCACGTTCGAGGATTTGGTGAACTTGTCTCGGACGGATAATCGGCAGATTGATGCTCTGGACTCGCCGCGCTTCTGCTTCACCAAGCTCGTGAGCGCTGGCGTAGCCAAACGCGCCGATCATGTATACTCGGGAAGTCCCTTTATCAATTTCGTCGACGACCTCTCGGAGAGGTCCCGTCGTTCCTTCCGTGTGTTCATCAAGCCGTTTGTATCCCTCTTCCATCTCGTCAACAAGAACAACGAGTTCGTTTTCCTTCGACGCAATCTGTTCAGGGTCCTCCACTCCAAGTGCCGAGAAATACTCGTCGGGAGTGGGTCGTTGGCGGGCTCTCGGTAGGTAGTCGTCGGTATCGAAGGGCTTGTTCTGTTCGATCTTGTTGCATATCTCTCGGAGCCTCTCGATACAGATGTCCTCAAAGTATCCATGGAGGTTCGATTGATGGATGACATCGTGTCCGTCGGCTTCGGCTCGTTGGATAAGTTCGTCAATAAGATCACTAAGATCAAGATAGATAGCTGGCTTGGCCTGGTCTTGCCAAGCATATCTGAATCCGTGTAGGAGCAGCAAGCTCTTGCCTGCCCCAATAGCTCCCACGGCGTATGTGGCCTCAACTGGGTCGGGGAACTGTTTGATGTTAGCTTCAATCGTTTCTCGGCACAGTCTGTGTCTCTTAGTTAGGTCTTTCCACTCGACATTGAGCGTAGCTGTACGTTTTATCCCTCTACTTTTGCTCATGCGCAATCATGTTGACAGCCTATTATAAACGTACTTGATAGCATGCGGACAATATAGCGCGACCAGATAATCCAAAATACCGCTGCTGGTGCAAAGTGCTCTCCTTTGATCGGTAATCGCACTTCATCACAGAGACTTGACCATCCGAATTCGGTACTCGGGGCATATGGTTATTGTAGAAGACGTGTGTAACCCCATCGTCAGTCGTCCAGCAATTGGGTGTTTGGTACATATAGTGGAAATTTCACCACATAGACAATAAACTCGATTTTAAAGGAAGACCCGTAACGCCGCTACTGTAGCAATCTATAGGTGTCTCCTTGGTCCACTATGGGTGGCTCTGCCGACTTCTGGGCAGCAAAACAAGGCAGATACGGAGATGCCTCTCGCCGAAGTTCTACATCAGTCTTAACCAACAATCTCCGGGAATATACAAGGTTGGTTAATATATTGCTCTGCCGGATATTCTACTGGGGATTCGGTCCGTGACGCGGCGACTGACACACCTCGCAATTCCACATCGGCTGACCAGACCACTCGTCATCTGGGAGAGACTCGAATTCCTGGAACTGATGCTCAGTCTTTCGACCACACTTGCGACATTCAAGACGTGTTCTCGAGGGAACGCTGGGTCGACAATCCTCTGAATGCTCGTCGGTGACGGCGCGCTGGAGTGCAACGGCTGGCACCAACCAGACGTCGTTTTCGGCACTCTCCAGTAGGGCTGTAAGTCGATCTTCGTTGCGAACGTCGTACCCTCCCTCATCGTAGAGAAACGTTGAGTGCGCCCCCTCACTCCATGACTGCGTCGACTCTGTCTGTCCCGTCCGCTCACGAGCGGCGGTGAGTAGCTGTTCACCGCTTTCGGAGGTGACTCGAACTGCTTCGGGCAGCGAGGGCCACTTGTCGGTCAGTTGTGCAGCGGGCTCTGTATCGAGGTCATAGATCAGTTGGCAGTTGTCGACCGCTGGGTCCCTGTCAGCCTTCGTGAGGAGCGTGGCCGCAGCAGCACCCTTCGCGACGGCGGTGTAGAACGTCGACGCCTCGACGAGCAGATGGACGACATGGAGTAATGTCCACTCAGTATCGGGGGTGCGACTCTCGTCACTAGTTCCATCGAGATGGTTTGAGAGGCAGAACCGACACTTGGTACGGTTCGCAGGAATCGAAGCACCACACGAGGAACACTCGCTCCGTGTCGATCTCGTTCGATCTGGATACGATTCCAGCCCCTCTCTTCGTTGTCTCCCTGCTCGCCCAGCGTTACCCCGTCCAGTAAGCTGGTCGTCGGGAACGTGGTTCGCTTCGCCAAGGGGTCGTAGTTCCTCAAAATCAGATTGACGTCCATTCATAGAGTCGTCTGGCAGCACCTTCCCTCGTCTCTGTATTTAAATCTCAGCCACCAACGTCGAATTGGAATCGACAGAAAACTCGCAGATGGCGTCCTCAGAGCGCCAATTCGTTCAGCGTGTCTCGATGCGACCGGATGGTCGTTGCAGTGACGCTCGCCACCTGCGCGACTTCCGCCTGCGTCAGCCATCGTCCCTCTTCGCGACCCGCCTTGTACAGACAGGCAGCTGCGAATCCTGACGGGTTGACACCCGATGCGGCTCCTGATGATTCCGACTGTTCAGCCAACCTCCGAGCTCGCTGTCGGATGTTCGCTGGAATATTGAGTTCCGACCCGAGACGGGGGATGAATTCGCTCGGTCGAACAGGCTGGGTCGGTAGTCCGAGTTTAGTATTCAGCGTCTTGTACGCATTCGCGACTTTCGAGTGGTCGACGCGTGCTGCGTCGACGACGTCGTCAAGTAACCGCGAGTGACCGTTACAGCGACAGGCTCCGTAGATGCTTGCTGCCGCTATCGCCTCGATTGATCGGCCTCGAAGCAGATCTTCGGTTTGAGCGCTCCGGAACAGTTGACACGCCTGATCACGGACCGAATCTGAGAGCTCGAGGACGCTCGCGATTCTTCGAACTTCACCCAGGCCGTGTGCGAGGTTTCGCTCGGCTTTCGACTGGAACCGACCACGAGTCTGTTCACGCCGCATTCGGGATAGCCGCTGGCGCTTTCGTCCGGAGAGTTCGTTCCCGTTCGCATCTTTCCAGCGACCGATCTCGGTCGACAGCCCTCGGTCATGACGTGCCGCAGTCAGTGGAGCACCCGTCCGCTTTCGCTGGTCCTGATCGTGAGTTCTCCATTCAGGACCGTGGTCGATTCGTTGTTCGTCAATAACGAGTCCACAGTCTTCACAGATAGTTTCGACCGAGTTAGTAGTGACCCGGCCATCGCACTCCGGACATGGGTTCGTGCTGGAGTTTGTCTGGACATCCTCGTCGAAGCTTGTTTCGTAGATATCTCTCGTCGCCATGTTTTCTCACTAATTTTCGAGATTCGCCGATACGGCGAACCCCTCACCCATGAAGGGTCAATAAACGCTATCGAGTGCGTACTTCGGTTCAGCTGGATTAGAGAAGAGGAGAAACGGTGAACAGTTTACGGTCTACTGGAAAGAATTATTGCGTGCGTGTGACTCGTTGGAACCTATGGTTACAGGCCTCTACGCATCACTGGCTGCTTCCGCCAGTGTTTTTATCGGCATTCTCACTGCAATCCTGGCCTCTAGGGTCTCAAATCTCAAGTCCGAACGGAATCAGATAGAGCATCGTATCGAAACAATCGACGCACGACTTGAGAGCCTCGATGAGCAAAGAGCGGAATTAGAAGAACACATCGAGGAAATTCTGGAGTTATGGGAGCACGAAGATGAATTGGAATATGCGAGAAAACGGGTAAACGAATTTATTGAAACATATGTTGGCGATGAGTTTACTGCTAACCCTGAATCGTTGACGCTCGAAGACATTGCCGATGCATACGCTGACTTTGCTGACAAACCAGAAATTGACATCGAGACAGACGAGTACGTCCTGGACGAATTAGAAGAGAGGTCTGACGATATTAAACAGGAACTCGGTGGGCGGAAAAGTCCGATGACAGCTGAGGCAGATATTGTTCCTGACGCAGATGCGGCTGCCACCCATCGGCAAACCGAGGCCCAACAGAGAATTCACCAACGGGAAGAATACAACCGCTATCAGCATCGATGGCACCAAACTAAAACCGAACTCCAATCCCTTCAGACGGAGCGAGATAGACTGAATAGTCGATACTCTTCTCTAGACTCTTCACCTATCGTCAGTACACTCTGGATTGGCGTAGGTACAATAATCCTTTCTGTCGTTTCCCCCTCGGTGGCCTACCTTCTCCGCGAAATTGGAGTCACATTAATCGAGCTCCGGCCCTGGGTGGAACCGACGTTGATATTCAGTTTGTGGGTTATCGGACTAGCGTTGATATTTTACCACCTTTACGCAGAATTGAATGAGGAGCCGGACGAGCTACCTAACGACCCTGACGTAGACGTAGATGGATTGCATATGCACGATGTCCAATCGGTGTAGAACACTTACTGCCCTTGATTTGTTCTTTGGAGGTGTGCCTGATAGTACGCTTTTTCGACCGTTCTGAGGTCGAGTCCACTTAGATTCCGTTTACGCAGCTCGCTGAGGAGATCCTCGTAGTTTGAGAGTGTGACTTGCGTATCCTCAAGACCCAAAATAACCTCGTTGATATAGCGGTCCCCGACAGCGTAGTCAACGGGATTGTTGAACGCCATGAGCACCGTCGCAGTCGCGTACCCTACACCAGGAATCGCGTAGAGTGTCTTCATTTGCTGCCGTGTATCGTCCAGCATGAACGCGGCTTCAGTGATGAGTTCAACGTACTCGGGCGGAACAGATTCGAGTTTGCTCTTGTATCGCTCAAACCGACCGCCTTGACCCTCAAGCTTCCACTCCATTGCGTCGGCCACATCGCTGGTAGTGAGATGATCTTGCTTCGTGAGGAGATTTGTGAGTCGGTTTTCGACGGAAGGGTGGGTCTCGGGGTACTCCTCGTGGTGATACTCATCGAACGCTTCCGCAAGTTGTTCGATCTCGTCGGGGGTTAGCCTCGACATCCGCCTCATCCCTCGGTTTCGGGACTGTATGTCAACACTTCAGCGTCGATGAGACGAACCGCGTCATCGTAGAATTTCCCCTCGACAGTCCCTTCAAAATGCTCTAGAATCCCTTCCACTACTGCCTGTTCCTTGCCCACCTGTCGACCCTCCTGTGGAAGTCGTCGGGCATCGTCGCAGTTATCACAGAATCGGAATCGTTGGTACCACTCCTCGTCACCTCGGTCGTGGTCCTTCACGTAGTAGATGATGACGCCGTCACCTGTTTCTATACTCTCCTTGCAGTTGTGAGGACCATAGTCGACTTTCCCCATCTGTGGGTGCCCCTGACAGTGGACGACCCCTCCCCTCGTGTGCCGAACGACATCCCCAATAAACTCTTCTCGATTCATTAGGTTAGAATGTTGCCTTTACACCCATTAATCTAACGAGCAGAAGAGTTAGAGCGTTACTTCCTCCACATATTCGCAGTCCTCTTGGTAGACGGGATTTCCTTCGTGCTCCACCAATTTGGCCTTCAACTCCTCGACGGTCTCGGCCATCTCATCCAAGATTGCAGCAGCCTCAACAGCATACTCGTAGAGTTCGTCCTCCCCGATCTCGTCGATAGCGTCCCAGTGGATATCGATGAGTCGTGAATCGATTTCTTCCTCATTCTCCTCAATATCATCGTAGTCGCCAGAGACTGCGCTTGCCTCGTAGGTTGCTGGACCTCTGTCTTCTATGCCAGAGGCACTGTAGTACTTCTCACCACTACCGGGGTCGGCGGAGTTCGTCCCTTTGAGGCGATCCTCAACGATATTCTTCATCTTCTGCTTCTCACGGTCACGTTGCTTCCGATTCAGCAGGACTGCCCGCTCGAACACCCACTCAGTAAACGCCTGTCTCGGTTGGAGTGTGTAGTCAACAGTCTCGACGGTCGGGCCACCTGGATACTCCTCGTAGAACGCTTCTCTGGCACCATCGAATTCCTCGTACTGCTGTTCGATTTCCTCCTTCAGCTCACGGAGGTCGTCAGCGTGGTTTTCCAGTAGGTCCTGTAGATATCGGTCATCTTCGAGAGCCTCAGGCACGACACGGAATTTCACCTCTTGGCCAACTACCTCGACGAGTGGAGGTGCTGACTCGACATCGACTCCAGTCACCTTCGGGAGATTTGTCTCGTCAGTGAACCAGGCACCACCTTCCTTCACCCCGATCTCGTCCATATCGCCGTGCCAGGCACGTATCCTCTTCCGAAGGGTCTCGGTGTGACCCATTCGGACTTCCCGATTCAGGTCCCGTCGCAGGAGGTCCTGCTGTTCTTCTTGGATGGAAGTCTGTCGACTGTAGAGGTAGACCAGACCAGCAGTGAGGACAATAGAACCGAGTCCTGCGACCACCTCTGACCACTCCTGAAGCCAGGTGAAGACGAAATTGATGACGTCGACCATGGATTTAGACCTCGTGCCGATTGGATGAATGTTTGCAGACGGTGGAGCACACATTTTCTTAGTAGAGGGACATCTTCGAAAGGTTATGAGCGATGATGGCCTCCAGACGGTCTATATCCGCCACAAGATCGGCGTAAACGCAGACGCCATCAAATGGCTCTACGAGAACCACTATCTTGCAATTCACTACACGGAGGCACCTATTACCGCCAGCAAGTCTGAGGCGCAGGACCACGCGAATAGCAAGAAGAGCGCCGAATGGAAGTTGGGTAACAAACTCGACTGGCTCAAGGATTGGGGACAGGCTGGAATCATCGTGGGTGCCGACTACGGCACAAAGAACTCGACCTACAAGGGTGGGATGCGTGTCGGGATGGTTCAACCTGAAACTGACATCACGATACTCGCCTTCCAAGATAACCAATTCCGAGATAGCGTGACCGTCGAGGCGGGCACGACTGAAGAGGAAATATACAACGACTCCGATACCTCAGACGAATTCCGTCGGTTGATGGACACTGTTAACGATCGTGGAGAAGAGGGATACGACGAGGACAAGATACGGTTCCTGAAGGCCCTGAAGATTGACGAAGAGACTGCTGAATGGGTCTGGTATCGTGACTACCCGGCGTTGCTGGCGGTAGAGCCACAAGGAGGTGCATTCAGTAGATGGAAGCAGGGTGCTGACCATCTCCGAGCAGCATTCAACCAGGTGGAGCATCTGACCGAGGTTCTTGACGACCCCAGCTACGAGCAGAAGGCGAAACTCCTCGCCCCCGGCCAGCTTGAGATTCTCTGCAACGAGTTCCTCCGGGAGAGGCACGACGACTACCTACAGCACCTTCCTGTTGGGCGGTCACTGTCGGACGTGGATATCATCTCCCGCCAGGAACCGAATGGGAAACGTGTTCTCGCTCAGGTCACGCACGCAGACAAGACTGACAAACTGACCGAGAAGGCACGGGACCTCATCGAGTACGAACGAAGGAGCACTGCCTCGGAGACTCATGTGATGTTCTTCGGCCCCAAAGGGAAAGAGTCGGATCTACCCGACGACGTCGTCGAAGATATCGATGAGTACGTTGAGAATTGCCACGTCTTCGAGACGATGGAGAACGAACGACCGGAACTCATCGAGGAGATGTTGACGGTTCCACCAGCGCGAGAGACTCCCGAGCCTTAGAACTATCATCCAGCAAAACAGTGGTCTGCAGTATGTACGAGTGGGATTGTCCGTATTGCGAGTTCACACGGCAGAATGCAGTCGCAGATCCACTGAAGGACACAGCGAAGAACCACCTGAAGTGGAATCACCTCGACGACATTGAAGGTGAGTTTTGAGGCGGATACAACGGCGACTGTAGGAGCGGCTGTGGTTACACCTTCCCGTACGACGAGGACGAGAACCCTGGATTAGAGTGCCCGAACTGCGGCGAAGACCACACGAATTGGTACACAGGGATATTGGTGTACCTCGATACTGTGAACGCCTGAAGCTGGTGTTGGACTAGTGAGCGAGGTTGTGGCTGCGCGCGCAGCGAAGCGAGCACGGAGCGGAGGGTGGGGAGGTGGGGCCTGGGTCGGTCCGGTACGTAGCAAAAAAGAAGGGTACGACGACCGGCTACTCCCACCACCGACCGCGCTCAGGGAAATGCACGGTGCTCCACCCGGTGAGCGCTATGGAAACGCGCCCGTTGTACCAGTTCTTCGCAGCCCCGTGAATGCGAACTCGTTCACCTTCTTCGATCCAGGGTTGGTCACTTGCGACCCACGACGTCAGCTTCGTTCGCCCACTTTTGTCTTCGATGAGCCCTACTTGGGAAATAGTTGAACTCGACGGCTCCCACAACTGCGTCACAGTCCCCTCGATGCTCACTTCTTTCCGATTGACGTCCTCGAGCATCCCGATGGGAACCACCTGTCCCGGCGCCGTCTGCAACTCCTCGAACACTCCGACGACTGCACTCATCAGGTCTTTCCCACCGACAACGGCTTCACCTAGTCGCCGACCAATCGCTGCTCGCGACCAGCCATCCAGCTTCTCGGCCAGCCGCATTGACTGCTTGTTCACCACAGCCAACTGCTCCTGAGTCAGCTCTGCACGAGGATCGTCTCGCTCTGGGTCCGCCCACGGGTTCACGCTCGCCGCCCGTTTGTGGAACTCAACACGTCGCTCAGCACTCCGCTTTGCCGCGATGTCTCGCGTCCGCTTCTCCCGACCTTCTTGCGTCCCCATCTCCGCCCTGGCACTGATGCGCTCCAGCTCCGCCTCTCGCGCCCGAATGCGCTCTTCCTGAGCCAGGGTCGCACCATAGATCCGTTCTTCACTGGTGTTGACCATCCCGTCTGGGTGGTTCGCATCGACTTTCGCCTGCACTTCCATCTGCACCGTTGCCTGGAACTCCGGCGTCTCATCGACTACCTCGAAGCCATCCTCGTCGACCACCGCTTCGTCCGCTTTTTCGAATGCCTGTTCATCGACCGAAACTACTTCACTGGTAACGTTCTTACTTGACATTGCAGTCAAACTCCGAAGGCGCTCACTCGGCGTCTTCTTCTGACACCACGACTCTCCAGCCATGACTGTCCACAACGACCAACTCAACCATCGCGCGCTCTCGCTCGCGCCTTCGTGAGCGCCCTTGGGGCGCGAGCGAGAGCGCCTCAGGGAGGTCATCTAACCAGAACCGCGCGCCGACCCGCCCGGAGCGAGCGGCCAGCTTTAAGCCGTTTCTCGCGTCCGGCCCGGACTGCGGGTCCGTGTCCAGCGCGACGGTCGTGAGCACGGCGAGTCGTGGCATGACTCGCCGCGTGGAGCGGCCCAAAGTGCTGGAACGCGAAAGCCCGCGAGGGGCGCAACCGAAAACGCGCTTAATGCTGGCGTCGAGACCAGATTCATTTCAGCCCGGAACGGCGAGCTTGCTCGCCGCATGCCCGGAATGGTCGGTCGCGAGTGATGCGGAGGGCGGAAGCGGCGAGCGGGGCGTGCCGTAACAAAGAACCTGTTCAACCGGGTTCGACGCTCAGTGACACAGCCAACATACTGGTGGACTCAGAAAGGGCGAGGTCGTCTCGGTCGTCCCCCGACCCCGCAAGCACCACAGGCACGAGGAGCGCAGCGTGGGTCGCGGGATGCCGAGCGGCCGAGGGCTTTCTATCCGTTCTCGGCCACCGCTAACCGTCTCGACGGAAGCATTATCCTGCACCGTTACGAACGATATGGTATGCACCACACACCGCCGGTGCAACAGGTGAACGTGCGGACGATGAGCGCTTGCTCTGTTCTTTCGTAGTTGGTAGCGGCGCCGGCGGGTGTATCGCCTTCTCATCGAGCAGCGACGCCGCTTTCACCGATACAAATGCAAACCACCGAGTACGAACTTCGCGATCGAATCGACCAGCTCACAAACTACTGCGGTGAGGGAACCGAACTCATCACCGTGGCCGTCCCGCCAGACAAATCACTCCATGCGGTCCGTGAGCGCATCGACCGCGAATATGCACAGGCTGCGAACATCAAATCCGATAAGACACGAACCCACGTCCAGGATGCTCTTGGACGCATCCGACGCCTCCTGCAAGCGTACGAAGAGACGCCACCAAGCGGCCTCGTCATCTACGCTGGTGTCGTTGACGGTGAGCTGCACGACGCCGTCTTCGACGATCTCGACGTTCCCGTCGACGCCTCGTTGTACCGCTGTGCGGCTGAATTCGAGACAACCCCCGTCGAGCAGGCGCTCTCCCCGTCAGAGGTGTACGGCCTGGTCGTCCTCGAACGGGGCCGTGCCGCTCTCGGCCGCCTCGCCGGCGACCACATCGTTTCCATCCGGACGTTCGAGAGTCAGGTGATGGGAAAATCCCGGGCGGGCGGTCAGAGCGCACAGCGTTTCGAACGCGAGCGGGATCGCCAGAAGCACGAGTTCTTTGAGAAGGTTGCTGACGCTGCCGAACAGACATTCCTCGACGAGCCTACTGTCGATGGCATCCTCCTCGGCGGCACGACGATTACCGTCGACGAGTTTCAGCAGGGCGATTATCTCCACCACGAGTTGCGGAACCACATACTGGGCGTTTATCCGATTGAGTACGCGACCAAGCAGGCGCTCTCACAGCTCGTTGAGCGTGCCGAGGACGTGCTGTCTGATGCTGAGCGCCGACGGGAACGGGAGGCTCTCGATCGGTTCTTTACGGCGCTGGGGCAGGGTGAAGATGTCGCCTACGGTGCTGAGGAAACGCGAACCGCCCTCGACTACGGAGCGGTCGACGTCCTCATGGTTTCTGACGCACAACCATCAGCAGAGATTCGTGAATTGGAGGCAGCGACGACCGACCAAGGCGGTGAGTGTCTCGTTGTGTCGACTGACACAGACCGAGGTGCCCAGTTCGATACTGCATTCGGGGGTCTTGGAGCGCTCCTCCGGTTTCCGATCAACTAAGCCGATTAGCATTGGATTCCATAGCTGTCGTAGCGGCCCAGTCTACGGGTCTGGAGGCAGTCATCGATCGCGCAGACGCACTCTCAAGCGTGAGGGAAGAGCCGTAGGCGGGGCAGTCCATAGTCGGCGTACACGTCGTGCTGGTGTAAGGATGAGGGAGCAACGGGACAGTCTCACACCTGAGTCCACCTCGGTTAGAGGACGAGGACGGACGGGGATCCAGAGAGCGGGAGGCGACAGTGCAGGTTTCAGAGCACCTCTGTGGTCATCGGTCGAGCACCTCGACGTCGGGATTCATCCCGGCTGGACCAGCGACTGCTTTCGCCCGCTCGAGTTCGCGGAGTTCTCGCTGGGCCTGTCGTTCGAGGGCAACTGCCCGCCGTCGGCGTTCGATTCTCCGTTCGTCGTCGATAACGTCCTCGATCGTGAAGCGCTTGCCTCGATGATCAATCTGCTCGAGCATCAGTACGCATCCTCCTTAGTTGCGTCTCGAGCGTCTGCCTGCAGATGCTCATAGCGGACTTCACAGCTGTCCGAACAGAACCGGACAGCGTACCCTGCCCGATCGCGGGTGAGTCTCGTACAGGTCGGTAACCAACACTCGTTATACCTGGTCATCTGGCAACACCTCGCTTCAGGGGCCATGTCGTCTCAGCGTCTGGCGACGCTGGTGCTACGTTGTTTGTTCGCATGGATTTCTGCGGTGGCTTCAGTCGAACCCCCGCTCCCCTCTCGGGGGCGACAAACTATCTCGAGCGGACGACCGGCTCAACCCACAGTCACCGGTTGAATGTCCCATCCGGGGCGGGAGTGATCCCAGTTCGAATCTCGAGATCGACGCGTCTGAGATGCTTGCAACCACCGGAGGGCTGGCGTTGTTCACAATCCGGACAAGTACACGTCTCCGCCTTGACGTCAACCATGTAAGTGTTCCCACTCCCGCTGACGACCTCGTAGGTTGGCCCCACGCTGGCGAAACGAACGTCCATATCCTCGCTCAGCGCGCGACGGGTTCGTGGCTCATCGACAGAGTAGCCGCCTGCCTCGAGTGCAGTCGGTGGCTGGGTGTTCTCACAAGGGTTGGTGAATTCGTCTCGACGATTGCGTTCTTGCCCACATTTTCTGCAGCGCCAGTAGCGTGTGCGGTATTCATAGCCTCCTGTAAGGTCGATCTCATACGGTGATGGCTCAGTTCCGGGAAGCCACTCGTCAATAGCTATGAGTTCATGTCCGTTGAGGCGGGCAACGTCACCTGGATAACTGCGATCCCGGTCGCTCGTGTCCGTCTGGGATTGGTCGTCTCGATACGATCCGCTCTGGAGTGACTGATCTGTACTCATTAGTGATCTCGAGGCACACATGGTCGCGCCTCACCCTTCAGGCGCGAAAAACGAGTTCCAGGTGGGTGAGCGAGAGGGAAAACAAGGGTTGACTGGAAAGGAGGGCCTTCATTCGAAAGTACTCTTCGAGGAGAAATGTGGCCGAGAGGAACTCGCGGATGACGTCACCGGTAGCTCAGCTTGATGCGTGTGGCATAGCGCTTCTTGACTACGTTATCACTGAAACCCTGCGATCAGGGGCTACTCCACTGGCGCCGCGACGAGGTGCTCCTTGAGGTCGTGCGTCCAGTATGTGGCGGGGCCACCGGGGCTACAACGAGCACAAAGCAGTAGTGCCCCCTCGAGATGTCCGAGTTCTACGCGGAACCGGGTGAGTGCTGCGAGCGTGTCAACGACGAGTCCACACCCGTCGCAGGCGTGGTAATCACGCTCATCGGGATCGGGTCGCGCCTGAATTGCACAGTCGACACAGATCTGATGGGTGACCCGCTCTTCTTTCCCCCACGTGTGTGCCTCACCAGCGTCAGCACCGGGCAGCGCCTCGCAGAAGGCACACCCGGAGAGTGTCTGCTGCATTCAGGCCGTCCCCTCGCTGGCGTCGCAAGCGGTCGTCCAGCCTTTGTGGAAGACAGCAAGCTGGGTAATCGATTCGAACGCTTCACTACTGGGTTTGTGGACGAGCACGCGCTTTTCAGCGATTGGGATGACGATGCCCGCGTCGAGGAGCTCATTGACCAAGTTACGGGCCTCCGAATCGTCCATGTCCGCCGTCCCAACGCGGGCGGCGTCTTGATCTTGGGCGAGGAGTTCGGCCTCGAACTGTTCGTAGTCGGCACTCGTGTCGTCGTTGAGTTCGGGTTTAGACATGAGAATTCCATCGAGCACGCTAACGCGCGCTCCACGCCTTCTGCCGCAGAAAAACAGGCTATCGCGAGTGTCCTGTTCGTCCTACACGATTCATGGCCTGACCGTCGATGACGTCACAAACCAAGCCAGAACACGTCGTGATGGTTGTTTGGTCATAGGGCGTCGTCACTGGATAGTAAAACAGCCGTCGATGAGCATGTCATAGAATCAATTCATATTTCCAGAGTGTCATAGAGTGCTTCTCACGGGATTCGAAAACGAACAGTACAGGGCCTCTATTGAGTACACTTAGCCGGCACTAAATCCCGCTGCCGGAATGAAACGGGTATCTGTTCATCCGTCTCTACGTCTCGAAGAGTGTACGAATAGGTATCTATGCCCCGTCCAGTTTCTTTACCGAGGTCATCTGTGAGAATTTCAACAACTTCACAAACCACACCGTGATACCGGGAATCAGGATCGTCAGCTCCGATGTAGATCTGCACCCGTTCGCCGACAGAGTACGGCTCGCTTGCTGGTTGTGGGATGTCTTCCATTTATACGTGATGAGTCGACAAGCTCTATCAGTCCATCGCTACGTTCGCATCCTTCCTGGCCGCTGTGAACGATTCTATGACACGCTAGTCGATAGCTAAGGAGGCGCTAAGAATCCTGTTGAGTCACTCGTCTTCGAGCGCTGCGTAGATCTCTGCGTGGCGGCGTCCGTCAAGCTTCCCCATCTCGAGGGCGATCTCGTGACGTTCGGCGTCGCTCTCGGCCGCCTGATACCGCTCGTACAGTCGGCGGACTTCTTCGTCGACTGTCGCCGAGGAATCGGTGCTGGACGCCATCTCTGTATTGAACGTACTCATTGTGTCCCTTTATCAGTTGCGACGAGCACACGCTCGGAAGTAGATCACTGCGGTTTCAGTGTCGACGGCGGCTTCATCGGTCGCAAAGCGATGCAGTAAGGCCCGAATTTCGTCGCCGTAGTCGAACGTGTGTCCGTTCAACATGTAGAAGACAACCACCGTTCGGAGTGCAGTCCGTTTGTTCCCGTCGACGAAGGGATGATCTGCAACGAGAAGACGCATCAGATGCACTGCTTTTTCATGCAGTGTCTGTGGAACCTCCCCAAAGTATCCTTCAGAGACGTACTGCACTGCAGATTCGATTGCGTCCTCCGATCGAATTCCGGGTTCTGTGGCGTCACCTTCTTCAACGATCTGCTCGTGGAGATCGAGAACGAGCTCGACCGAAGGATACGCGACGTCGTCAGTCACATTCGAGACTCTCGCGCGCTAGCCAATAGTCGTTTCTTCCTTGCAGCGTCACTCGCCGTACGTATCTTTCTTGGCGGTCGGTACTGGCGTGTTGTTGGCGGGCACGTTCGTAGCGTGCTCTTCCTCGCGGGTAGTCGCCCAATCGGAAAGATCACTATAGACGTCGTCGAGTGTCCAGCCGTCGCTTGTTTCGCCATCGTCACCGCGAAACGCGTCCTCGAACGAGGAAACATCATCTGGGGACTCGCTGTTGGACATACTCGTTCTTGCGTGGCTGTTGATGTAGGCCTTGCTTCGAGGAATCGTTCCCACCGTAGTGCAGACTGGAATGCCTCCATCATCAACTAGACTTAACCAACAACAGGCGTGGTAATTGGGTTCGTGTTGGTTAAGGATCTACTTTTGAACTCGAAGTTCCCGAACTGGTTTTACTTGGAACCTGTCTTGAGCGGCCACGACGTCATTCTGACCTACCTCACCGCCCTGTGACGACCGCTGTGAGAGGCGATTGACCAGCTCGTCGCGAACTGCTTTGCGGCTGACTGTTGTTTCGTGCCAGCCGAGACGCGCATCGAAATACCGCTTCTTGAACTCCTCACCGACGTCGTCGACGGCGATGAACTGTGTTCGCTTCACTCCTGCAACACTAGTCGAGACGAACTCCGCACCAACTTCTTCGTGGGTGAGTTCGACGAGTGCACACTCGACGAGTGAGACGATGGCAGTCGGACTTCTGGTATGTGGGAGCGTCAGCTCGAGATCTGCCCACGGTTCTTCGCTCGGTTGTTTAGTTTGCTCACCAGGTGGTCGTGATCGCTGTTGTTCGTGTCCTGAAGACATGGTTGTTGAGTAGGCGTGATAGCCCCTCACCCCTCTCGGGGGCGACAAACTCCACCGCGAATCGCATCATTATCCAATGAATGATATCTGATGTATTTGCCATGGACTCTTATCGTCTGACGGCCCCTCGGCCAGAGAGAGCCAGCGGCGTTTGTACCGGTGTACCCTAGCCTTCCTTTGGATGATTCTGGAGGTGCAGAGGGTTCCAATACAGGCGCAGATTAGACGAGAGTGCCGTCGGGCAGTTCTCAGGCGGTAATGAAGGTCTCGACGAACTTCAAGACACGGTTGTCTGGGTTAATTATGCTTGACGAGGGGGTAAGAGCCTCTAATTCGAGAGAATCGGTATCATATGCTGGCGAAACTCGACAACCGCGAATTACAGCAGTTGACGGTGGTTCGTTGCGACTCATGGCTGATTTACCCTATTCGGTCGAAAACAGACAGTACAAGGTCTGAAAACTGCATGACGAGGATTCTGACTTCTTCGAGCCGCACCTCTCATGGGAATATAATAATTGTGATATATCTTCCATGGATGGCAAAGAGTGACGATTAATTGACCAGTCTAAAACGATACTGTGAGTTCACCACGGATTGTTCGAACTGCTCGGCTTCTGTCAGGAGTGGCATAATCGATTCAGAGCGTATTCAGCACGTCATCGGCGTCTCTTTCGGGCATTGGCTCTGAACAGTCTTCAGTATACCTCGGGATTCGAAATTCTTAACCTAATCTAGTACTTCCCTGACTCGTTCATGCTCCATACTTTCCGGGGTATCTTCTGCACGCCCAATCAATGACAGTGTCATCAGGGGACCTCGTCCAACATAGATATCCCCCCGACGTTGTTGATGGTTAGCTTCGCGGTGAGCTTCTTGACTTTCGTCCGATGGATGCCAGTGAACTTTCGGGTGGTTGTTTTGAGGAAAATCAAGTGTATACTCACCGCCACCTGGCCCAACTACCCGGATTTCGATTCCGTCGGTAGTTTTTATAATTGCATCAACAGTTGATGGGTTGGCTGCCCGTGGTTCGGCTGTTGATTCCCAGTAGACATGGTCTCCAACTGAAAGGCGTTCTATGACGGAATATAGGTTTGACATGATCCATGATATATCGGTGGATTGTTGTCATAGGTCTATCCCCTGCTTTTCGTACTGACCGATATGCGCACTCTATCCAGCATGGCCACAAAGATGTATCATATATTGTCACTTTCAATAGAACCGCTTTGGTCACATCCAATGGGGTCCCAGCGCGCTAGAACTCCTCTCCCGTAGATTCAACCTCATCCAGTTGGTCGTACATCTCATCTGGGAAGGGAAGACTTCCCCAGATAGAGTATGGACACTGCTCCTGTCCGATGCAGTAGCGCTGTATATCGTCGTTGTCGCAGTTCATCGGAAGCGGGGTGTCGCCATCGATCGTATTCAAGAATTCGTAGCGAATCTGGTAGTCGGTAATCTGTTCATCGTACCACGGCCACCGCGAGAAGACGCCCTTGAGGTCTGTGACAATCGCCTCGAGGTCACTATCCAGGTACTGTGGCAGCCACATCACCATCCGGGCGAAGTTGTACAGGTCTTTTCGGACTGGTTTCTTCTCGTGGAGGCGTTCGGCCATGTTCGCCATACAGGGGAGTTCAAACAGGTCTTCGATTGACTCGACGGTGAGTGGCTGGACGCCCCGCGAAGACTCCTGAATCCGATAGTGGTTCGTATTTCCGTGCTGTCGGATAGTGAGGCTCCGGTGGTCGCGTTGAGATGCAAGGAGATTCCCAAGACTCCGGGGACTCGAGATACGATTACACACGTCACGCTTCCAGTCCGCTTCCGGATCGTACGCCTCCACTGCTTCAAACAGCTCCTTCCCCGAGTGGAACTTCCCCAGTGTGGTGACTTCGTCTGGTGCGTCTCGAATTGCGTCCCGTAGCACACGGATGGTTCGCTCACCGGGGTTCCAGTCTCGCCAGATTCGTTCGTGGTGTCCTGTCTCGATGAAGCGGTCGATGCGCTCTGTGATGGCCGATTCATTCGTTGTTAGCCACGTGAGCTGGTCTCCGGAGAGGTTCTCCTCTTGGACCCACAGGAGCTTCTTGAACGCACGTCTGGCGTACTCGCGATACTTCGTATCGAAATCACCGACCGGCACGTAGAGCCGATTGTTCTTGACGCGAGTGAGCAGTTCTCTGGCCTCTCCTGTCTCAGTGTCGGCGTGAACGAGGCAGTCCCTCGACGCCGCAGCCATCGGGATTTCGAGGTACAACCCCTCACCGAACTCGGACATTTCTTTGATTCCTGTACAAACACGACCGGGGTGAGGACCATCCTCTCCGGGGCCTTTCGCGTACAGCACCTCTGCGATATCCTGTTGGAGACTTCCATCGCCGAATTCTCGAAGGAGGGAAGCGAGATTGTTGACGTACAGTTCGCGAATATCGTAGAGAACCTGCACCTTTCGCGGTGGCGCGTGCTCGAACTTCGGGTGTGCCTTGATGCAGATCGCACTCAACGTCGCGAGCACGGCGAGTGTTCCCGGTTCGTCGACGAAGGGCTCCGCTGTGGCATTGGCCCTAATATCTTCTTTGAACGCGGCCGTCCCGAATCGCTCGAGGTCGTTCAGCAGATCTTCTGGTTGGTCTTCGCCGTCGACGATGTACCGATTGTAGCCCCGCGTGAACAGCTGGTTGATGCGTGTCGTGCCGTATTCGAGCGGGAGCGTCGCAACGCGATAGGCGGTACGCTCGTCCTCGACAGGCGTTGACTGACTCATGACTGGAGCACCTCCGGTGTCGCAGACCGAACGTCGAAGTTCGGGCTCTCGATCGGCGTGACGATACTACAGACATCAGCGTGCAACGAGTAGGGGAGTCGGGCGACCCTCCGACGGTCGGCGGTAACCACGGGATCGATGGGTATCTCGTAAGCGTCTTGCAGAAGGTCGTTCAGCACTTCTCGACTCTTGGCATCGTACCGATGAGCGGGATCAGTATCGAGGAGATAGACGTGAACGCCCTGACCGCTGTACACCACCATTGTCTCCTCGGCGTTGAAGTCGTCCTCGAAGATCTCTCGCACCTCGAAGCCGTACTCGATGGCCCGTTCGATATCCTCGAAGGAATACGAGTAGCCTGCTGGGTCTGCTTCGAGAATCCCCGCGGCCTCGAGCAGTTTCTCGCTATCCCTCGAAACATCCTCGTCTGATGCTGCTTGCGTTGCTCGCTCTCGTGCTATCGTTTTTGCGTCGATATCGACGAGAAGCACCCACGGCTGTTCCCAGTGATCGAGGGCGTAGTAGACCGCATCAGGACACGGGTTTGGTTTGTCGAGTAAGTCGGGATCCGCGAGTGCGAAGTCACTCCGGCCGAGTGGATCGTTCCGTGCAGGATGGCGGATGAACTCGAGGACGTCGTCGAAGTCGTGGAACGCCGCCGTGGTCCGCTCACCTGAGACGTTCGTCTGCCACGTGTCTCGTCGGATGAAGTCCTTGTCTGGGACTCCATCTTTCCGGACCGGGTGAGGGTCTCGAAACGCGAGTGCGTACTGTTTCGGCCCCTTCGATGTGATGAACGACGGGAGTTCGTCACGGTACGAGGGGAACTCCTCGGCGTAGTACCTGTAGATCTCTTCGCGGGTTGCTCGGCGCCACGTCATGAATTGAACTCCTGATCGAGTTTGTTGAAGCTCCGAATCGTCGTCAGACCGGCTGCGTCGAACGATTCGACGGCCTCCCGAATGTCGGAGAACGATCGGGCTGCACGCCCGCTCACACTGCTTTCTATTCGATCGGCCTCTGCGAGATGGTCTAATACCTCGACGGCGGTCTCGCGTCTGTTGAACGCCCAAACAACGTTTGCGTCAACCCGACTCTGCTTGTCGTAGTCGTCGACTGGCGCGTGTTTGTTGTTACTCGCGAGTTCGGCTTCACCGACCCACACGAGTTCTCCGTCAGCATCGAGACCGGCAACGTCGAACACCGTCTCCTCATCGTACTCGTAGTATGGTTCGACCTTCTCGACATCGTCGCGGGCTTCTAACCACAGTTCGAGCAGTTTCACACCAACCTTGTGCGGCGTCTTCTCACCGATATCCCCCTGACCAGGGCCGACCTTGAGCTTCTGGCCGAGCAGTTCACGCCCTGCCGGAAGGACGGTGTAATACTTCCGACCGCACGCTCGTCCTTCCTCCAGCAGGTCTTGATCGACGAGCCGTTGCACGTCCAAGTCGTCAAAGTCGTTCTTGAACGCACTCATCGAACCCAAGAGCGTGTGGTCCGTGGAGTCACCATTCATCACGTCGAGGATGCGAGTCAGGAATCGGACGTCGTCGTGAGTAAGCCTGCGCCGTCGAAGCTCGTCATCTGGGACGGTTACACCACCAGCCTGTACTGGCGACTGTAATGGCGACGATCCGTTCTCATCGATAGTTGTCTCCTCCGCTTCAGCGGCTGGCTCTTCAGACTCAGTTGGCTCAGGATCTCCAAACAGTGAGTTGGTGGTGTCCGCTTCTTTCTCTCCCTCTTCGCTGGCTGCTGAACCACTGGTTGCCTGTCCGATGAACGACGACTGCGTCGAGTCCACAGAGCTAGCCGATTCTGCGGATGTCGACCGTGCATCGTTTGATCTACTTCCCCATCCTTCATTGTCGGCTGCCTCCGATTCGCCTGAGGCCTCAGCAAGTCCGTACTGGCTCTGTGTTCGCTCCGACAGCCGAGGGATGGCCACGGTCTCGAAGTGGTCCTCCTGTTCGACAGAGAGCGGTTCGTCGCTCTCTGGATGGCCGGCTGCTATCGGGAGCGGCTTCACCGAGAACGGGGCTGGACCTGTCTCCCCGAATGACGGGCTTGGGAGTTGGGCAATCCACTCTCCGCTGGGGAGCGTGTTGATCCGATTTCGAAGGTCAGTCGGGCTCAGGTCTTCGTGGGCCAACGACTCGGCGAGGTCGCGCTCGATGGAGATGTTCCCGATGAGCTTCGTTTTGATGTTGTTGAGGACCTCGTCGTAGGCACGCTCGCTTCGATTCCTGACCTGTCCGGGGAACTGCATCACCAGTCCCATGCTCAGGCCAAACGACCGACCCTGGGGAAGCAGTTGCTCGGAAACGAGTTTCGTTGAGGCGACGGGAGCTGCCTCCTCGATGATGAGGTTGGTGAGATTTTCGTAGTCTGTCTCCCCATCACGTCGGCGCACCCGCACCGCGTCCCAGAGGTTACTCAACAGGAGGAGGGTAATTGCTCGCTGAGCCTCCGGCCGGAGATCACCCAAGTCGAACAAGATCGTGGCATTTTCCTCGAGGAACTCGCGGAAGTCGAATCGGTTGTCGACGTATTCATCGTCATCGCCCTGTTCCGGAACGTGACTGAAGATACGTCGTAGGTGCGCGTCTTCTCTGAGTTTATCGAGGCGGTTCCCGACGGCATCCATCGACACTTGGAATTGACGGTCATCTTTCTCGAAGTGGCGCGTAAGCGACTCCTCGACATTTTGGTTCTCCGCAGCGACAGGAGGGACTGTCCGCTCGCGTTGCATCTGGAGTGCAGCCGCAAAGAGATCATCGAGGCCGAAAGCGTCACTACCGTATTCCTCGTCGAAGAGCGCCTTGATGAGGTAGCTGAGGATTTCGTTGGCGACGAATGCCTGTTCGTACTGTTTACGACCCATGACCATCCGCATGATGTCGTGGAAGTGATCGACCTTGTCTTGGATCGCATCCTCGCGCCTCCACCCCGCTTCAAGTGTCGAACGGATATCGAAGAAAGAGAAAGCAGGGAGGGTTTCGGGAACGCAGAACTGATAGGTGTTGTCCAATCCGCTGAACCGTTCGTAGTGACAGCGAAGATAGTTCGCACACATCCCATCGCCTTTCGGATCGACGATAATAACTGGCCCACCTGTCGTCTCCCTGAGAGACAGCGCATCATTGATGATGGCTTTCGACTTTCCGGCCCCAGTTGATGCAAACCTGCCGTAGTGTCTGGTTAAGAGATTTGGCGGAATCCGTATCGGGTCTGGTTGGATGGTACTATTTTCATCAAGTGCATACCCGATCGCCATCCCCTCACGGAACTGTGCCATCAAATCGGGATTCGGTCGTGGCAGTGGATTGCGACTGCGCTGTTCTGAACGCGCTCCACGAGAGCCCTCGACCGTCAAATCGTCACCGCTTGGAACAACGACCAAATTCGCGAGTTCATCTGCATTGAACACAAGATCTAACCGCTTTTTCCGGCCCCCAGTGACGATTTCGGCAGTGAGAACTCGTTTGAGATGGCGCTGCGCTCGTTTGGCTTTCTGCCGATCGAGGAATCCTTTCTCTCGAACGCGCCGACCGGAGAGTTCGTAGAACGGGCCATCAAGCGGATCCAACGAAGCCTTCAACTGGTCGAGTTCCGCCCGAATATCGGTCTCATCTGGTCGGGCCATCGCAACCGCCCGTGCATTGACCGTAAACGTTCGCCGCGGGTGTTTGCTGTCGATCCGCTGAATCCGGTCTTCTGTCTCCCGAGACAGTTCCCGATCGGCAGGATCAGCGTCTACAGGCTCAAACCATGAGCCAATGAACTCTTCTGACCACGTATCGCGCCCCTCTTTGAGATTCGACTGGCGGATTTCAGCGTCGTCTCGCCAGTCGGGTTTGCGTTGCCAGAGAATTTGATAGACGGTCGGCACCGTCATCTCATGGAGTACTTCGACAACGGCAGACAGTGGTGGGCACTCTGACTCGTACTCTTCATCGGGCTCGTCGATCACAAACGGCGTGATCGTCGTCATCCAGTCAGTTTTGCGTCCGGCTTTACCGAGCCATTCGACACCAAACGGTGTGTACTCTATCCGTTCATCGCCTCCATCATTCTCATCGATCTCTTCCAAGTTGGACTCGGCCAGATCAGCCGAACGTTCGCCGTCCGAAATCTCCTGCTCCGCTTGTTCGGAGGTATCTTCGTTCGAGACTTCCGTCTGCAATCCGAGCATCGGCTCAAGATCGAGTTCTGTTCGCGCCACGGTGAACGTGGTCGGGTAAATCGATTGGAGGCGCTTTTCAAGTGTGTTGAGGTGTTCTTCCTGGTTGACCCCATAGTAGAACTCTACTGGTTCATCAGGACCTGCAGAGGCAGCGAGGAATTCGAACGTCGGTGGAGCTGTGTCCACTCTGGGACTCAGCCGGCTCCAGAAACTCTCTGCCGCTGGGTTCGACAGCTTATGAAGGCTCTCAAGGGTGGCTGGAATATCCGACCGGCGGAGTGATCCCGACGTTGGCGTTACTTTTAGATACTCGTCGTTACTCATAATCCGACTCACCTCCGTGCTCACCGCCATCAGTCTGTGGTGGAGTTGATATTTGGTGTGAGGTTGCTGGATCAGTATTCATAGATCGCCCTGTAGGTGTGTCTGCTGAACGGCCTGGCAACTCAGCCTGTGACTGGGATTTTGGATCGAAGTCGATCACTGCCGTCTCGTCTTCCATCGCTCGAACTTCGATTCCCCGCCACTCACCGTCGACGCCGACGAGCGCCTCCGAATAGCCCGTCCGGTCATTGCCGGGAACAGCCTCCTGGACGAAGCGCATCTGTGCCGAATTGAGGCCAAACTCGTTGGCCCATTCGCGGTCCATTCCATCGAGATGGTGGAACTGCTTGATCGCACATTGGTCGATGATCGCCTCGGACTCTGGATGCTGGAAGAACTCGTCGACAGTCTGGGTAACGAGTCGGATCGAGAGGTTGTGGTGACGATGATGTCGGAAGACAATCTCGAGGTACTCGAGACTCGCCGCATCCTGCATGATGTAGCGTGCCTCGTCGATGACGAAGACGACCTCTTTGTCCGTCTCCTTTGCGCGCTCGTAGACTAACGAGATCAGCAACTGCATGATGAGACTCGTGCTCCCACCGAGACTGCCCTCCTGCTGGGCGAGGTCGAGATAGATCACCTTCTCGTCGCGGATATCGAATTCGGTCTCTCGGCCTAGATTCTCGTACCGGCCGTCTTCTGCGAACGGTCGCAGCTGATCGATAAGCCACGTCGCGTCTTCGCCAATCTTCGTCGCTTCCTCGTCCGTCCGTACGACGTACTCCGTCGGTGTCTCGACCATCTCCTCGAGGATATCGAGGACATCCCGCATCGTCGGGCTCTCGTTGTGATGAGTCGCGATATCGTCGGTGATCCCGTTGCGTGAATAGGCACGCTCGATCGCGGTCTCCAACGTTGTCCGGCGGTCACCAAGTGTGATTCCTCGGAGCGCGAAATAGTTCGAGAGGAAGCTCATCACGCTATCGAGCTTTTCACGATACGGACTGGCGTCCTTGCCCATCGCCCGCTGCACACGCTCGGGAGTCGGCTTGATTTCAAGTGGGTTCAGACCCATCTCCCCGCCGATCGTGATTCGCTCACCACCGAGGGCTTCGGCGACACCGGCCCAGTTGTTCAATGGCTCGAGGATGATCCCAATACGGTCCTCGCTTTGCTCGATCGAGCGGATGAAGTTCTGTTTCGAGCCGAACGATTTGCCAGAACCAGGGTCGCCGATCGTGAACATCGCATAGCCGTTCTCTCGAGCGAACGGGTCGATCACGACCGGGCTCTGGTTCTTCCAGTGAACGCCAAACTCGACGCCGCCGTCCTCGAGGATCGTGGCGTTATGTGGCGACGCGAGAAGTGCACCGACCGCACCACCGAGTGCTGTTGCCTCCCGACCGAACGGATTGGGACCGATCGGAGCTGCAGCCTGGATGGCGAGATCTTGCTTGCAGATGGCCGTCTTCGGCGAGAGTCCAGCGGGTTGTTCACGAAGCCGGCTACGAACCGTCCGGACGGCATCACGAAGCTCGTCACGTGACTCCGCTCGAACCGTGATGAACATGCCTTGCTTGAACACCCGACTCCCGTTCTCGACGCTCTTGTACGTCGAGAGCGCCTCATTAGCCCGCTCCTGAAGATAGCTCCCGCGAACAGTACTCTCGAGGTCAGCATCGGCCTGGAGGTCGTCAGCCACTCGCTGGAGCTCGTCTCGAGCTTGCTGCTGGCTCTTTGGGGTGATATGGACCGTCAGATCGAACTCGACGTCCGTGAGCTCGAAGAGTTCGGTCAGATAGCCGTCTTTCGGGTAATCCGGGTAGTCAGCGATGTAGAGTGTGGACGTCCATTGGTCACCGACTCGAGCAGTACGTGTATCCCACTCGATCGCCGCCGGCGCGACGACGTGTTGGTGATGTTCGGCGATGTCGTCGAGGATCTCACCTTCCTCGAGGCCGTCTTCGACGGTCGTCTCCTCGAGGAGGTCCGCGAGTTCGACTTCTTCGACGTCTTCAGCTCGCCAACGATCCCACCCCACCTTCGCGAGAAGCGTGAGCAATGCCGTTGCACCGATGTAAAGGGCAAGCCCAGCCTGCGTCCCTGGATCGGGGAGTGCCTCGATCATTGGTCGACCCTCCGTTGATGGTCGACGATCGGACGATCACGGATCGCATCCGCTCCGTCGTCGTATTCGTGTTCCTCGCCGTTCCAGAAGTCCATCGAGAGGACGAACAGTTCGACCGTCGTCAGTCGATGAGCCGACCAGCCTGCTGCCTTCTGAATGAACTCCGTCTGGAGACCGTGACAGCGGTTCTCGAGTTTTTCGAACATGGCCGCCCGGATCTCCGCGTCGGTCATGTCGTTGCGACGGGTCACGAACGGGTTGAACAGGAAGCCGACCACCGGAAACGCGGTGAGCTTCTCTGCAGGGGACTGTTCGTCCTGGTACCGGTCGTAGACCTCGAAGGGGTCGACTTCGACGCCGATGAAATACCGCACCTGCTGGGTCCCCTCAAGGTCTCGCGGACGTTGCTCGCGATACTCCTTGAGTAGCTCTTTGAAAATCGGGTTCTGCTTGACGTCACTGTCAGTGAGTCGCCCATCGATTCGCTCGATCAGTTTCTCGACTGGGAACGACCGCGTCGTGGCGTGGAATTTGAGCGTGAACTCGAGTTCCTTGTTCGCGAACTCCTCGCCAAGCTGCTGGATCTGCGCCCAGTCGCCGGACATCGCGAAGTCCATGTTCCCGGGATCGAGCTCGAGGTAGGCCTCCATCGCACCATCGGAGCGCTCGATTGCTCCGGCACCAGGCCACGCTCGCTTGATGTTCGTGAGGTCCTGTGTTCGCTCGTCCGGTTTGAACGGCGTATAGCTCACGAGTCCGCCCTCGGTACTCGCTTCAGTGGACTCTGCTGTGGCCTCCGTGCTGTACGTAAACCGAGGCCGCTTGCAGTAGTGGCGGTAGACGTCTCCCAGCCACGTCGACGCCGGGAGGTGGTTGGGTGACGCGTAGACGATCGACCCACCAAGGACGACACCGAGTAAGACGAACGGTAAGATCGCACCATCGAGTCCCGTGAGCCCACCAAAGAGGAGGCCAGCGATCGGGAAGCCAAGGAGCACATAGACATCTCCCTCCTCGATGTTCAGAATCGGTATGCGACTCTCTTCACCCAGCTCATCCATGATTCGACGGCCAGCTGCATCGTGATCTCGTGTCATTCAGTAATACCCCGGATCGTTCTCGGTGCGACGGTACGCCGGGACGCCTTCCTGGCCGTACGCATCTGTCGCAACGTTATCGTGGTCGGTTCGTCCTCCGCTGCCGTTCGAGTTTCCAGACTGTTGGGATGAGCCACCGCCTTGGCGCATCTTCGACGCAGCCGTATAGCCAG
This sequence comes from Natrialbaceae archaeon AArc-T1-2, assembly GCF_030273315.1. NCBI lineage: Archaea > Methanobacteriati > Methanobacteriota > Halobacteria > Halobacteriales > Natrialbaceae > Natrarchaeobaculum > Natrialbaceae archaeon AArc-T1-2. The sequence continues at coordinate 82,190 of NZ_CP127176.1, forward strand.
CAGCCGCTTTCGGTCCCCACGCCGCAGTCGTGGCTGCTGCAGCAGGGCCTGCAACAACACCGGCCCCAACGACTGCGCCAGCTGTTACTGCGCCCTTGGTCGTCGCTCCGATGATCTTCGTCGTCATCGGGCTGGCATACTTGAACAGCTTCCAGACGATGAGAATCGAAAGGAGTGGCAGCGTAACCGCGATGAGGTAGCTCAGGAACGAACTATCCGGAACAAGCGCCGAGTCCGTCCCCTCACTGAACAGGAGATCATACCCTTTGAACAGCAGCGCCACTGGAATCGGCATAATCGCAAGCGGTACGAACTTCATACAGACCGTGCGGGCGATGTGAGAGACGACAGGAAGGTTTCCATAGGCCAGTGCGATACCAATCGGAATCGCATAGATCAAGATGTACAACAGAATCTCCCGAAGGAAGAACAGCGCCTGTAAGATCCACATGGCGACAGCGCCAACTCCAGTGAGGAAGAGAGCTAGTGCTGGGTTCGAAATGGTCAAATAAAGCAAGTCGATCATTGTATCGGTTACCGTCGAGACGTCTGGGAGAAGGGCAATGGTGAAGCCGTCGACGAGATAGAGCGCTAACACAGCGACCCAGTACCACGTTACAATCAGGAACGCACCTGTCCAGGCACTGCGCTTCGTCTTTCGCGTCTCGTACGCACTGCCGATATTGAAGATCCGGATCGTATGCCTGCCCTGGACACACATCACGAGCAACAACAGGGAAACGAGCATGATTTCCCCAGCAACGAGATTACTGTGAATCTCTTCCCACGGTGTGTTCGACGGTTGACCAAACACGAAGGCGCCATCCGTCTCCGGTGTTGGCGTGCCGAAAACCTGTGCCGTGACGGCCTCATAGCCATCTGTCAATCCCTCCTGAAACCATTCGATGAGCTTGTCAACCGCGTCTTCGAACCACTTGATCCCGATATCAGAAAGTGACCACGACATTACGAGGACCTCTCAATTTTGATCCCACAATCATCGGGAGAGGAACCGAGATAGTGGATAACGTAGTCAAGAGTGAGACCTATGGCATGGCTTGTAGAGAGGCGGACAGTGAACTGACCGTCCTGTCCAACCGAATCGCATTTCGATCGTGTACCCGCTGGCGAAAAGGGTCGCGTGTTGCTGTAGATCAGGACTGTCTCCCCTGCAGGGAGAGCTATTGACTCTGCATCCGCTCCAAAGTCGCTCTCCGGATCGTAGATACCACTCTCTCCAGCCTCATCGTAGCTCTCGTGTGTCGGGAACGGGACATCACCTTCGAACCGAAGCGCGGTAGCTGCAGTTGGTCCAGTTCCCCGATTCGTCACAGAAAGTATCGCCTCTGCTTCCGTACTCGAGTCACTCGCACCCTCGTACATCTCCTCGGGATACTCTCTGGCCAACCGGAGCTCCGTTAACTCGAGATCAGGCTCGAGCGTAACCGTCGTTGTCTCGACTGTCTCGTCGTCGTTGAGACCGAGGAGTTCGTACTCTCCTGGTGGATAGTCCGTTCCAACCTCGATGGTCGTGTGAGACACCCCTGATTCAATCGTTCGCTTGGCAAATAGCTCACCAGAGGGGGCGACGACGTTGAGTTGGTCGATCGCGTCTCGCTCGAGGTCAATCACTAACTCGACCCCTTCGACCGCGACGCTCTGGAGAATGTCTCCACCGGTGTCTGTCGATGGGTCGTCATCAGAAGGACTCAACGCAGAACAACCAGCAAGTCCAGTAGTGATCCCGACGAGTATGCTTCCGAGAACGGTGCGTCTATCGAGTGGTGTCTGTTGAATTGTCATAACGTATCTCTCATTTTCAAGAAAGAGCCGATCCGCTTCGCTGCGTACAGTGCGACAGCAAAGGGAATCGCATACCGGATAAGATCGACTAACAGTGTGAACCAGCCTGTTGGGGTGGCTAACGGATGCCACGTTTCTGTGACTGTATCACCGATATAGGCTGGATTGTGCGAGCGCCACGAACCGGGATGGTACTCTGCGGTGTAGATGCCCGGCTGGTGAACAGTTATCTCTGCGATGCCAGCTGCGTTCGTCCGCACCACCTGATCGCCGATTGTGATGTAGCCCTCACGCGAAGCAGCGCCAATCAGTGAGAATCGAGGATTGTCGAACGGACTCTCGAGCATGATCGGCGCCCCCGTCTCAGCATCACGAAGCTCGATCTGCAACGTCACTGCAGTCGCATTCGATTCGATGATTTCGACAGAGAGGTCACTCTCGCGTATCTCCCGTTCCGACCCTCCATCGGGTTCAATGATTTCTGCTGAGACACCGCGAACAATCCCGTCGACCCTGATCGCATCTCGATCGATGCCATCATACCGGAGAGCAAGACCGGAAGAACGGGTGTAGGGCTCGGAGACGACGTCGATGTCGACGTTCTCGTGAATCGAGGGTTCTGGAGACGAACTCTCTGTCCCCCAGACCTCGAGAATGTTGGGACCGTCACGGATGGGTTCTGAACGCGGGCCTAGCTCGGATGGATACGCGTGGACGTATACGGGGAGGGCGTCGGATGGTGTCGACTCTTGACCGTCCCGACTCGAGTGTATCAGATCGTCCCAGTTGGTATCTCGAGCCGTGTAGTATCGCCACACACCACGGACGTTCGCCTCACCATCATCCGAAAGCGTGTATCCATGCCACGGTTGGGTCTGATAGATTGCGACACCGCTGTCGCCATTTGGATACGATGCGTGGTAGATCGACGCCCGCAGATCGTAAACCTCCACATCGAGGTCCTGAGAGACGGTCACCTGGTCGGTGATGACCTCCGTCTCGTTGCCACGATCGCGTTCGACTCGAGCGCTGATATCCGCCTCGAGTGTGAGTGTTGCCGGGCCACCACGATCGAACGCATATTCGAATGTCGGAGTGTGTGTCCCTCCTGTGGTCTCGACTACGTCGCCATCGTGTAAGAGGCGGACTTCGTCGATTTCGTGGTTCTGGATCGACGAGTTGCTGTCGAGGCGAACGCGATAATCGACGAATCCACTGAGTTCGCCTTCCGGTGCGATGTAATGAACGGTCCTATTTTCGTCTATGTGTGTTCTCGTCGACGGCTGGATCGAGAACGTCGTCGCATGGGCATCGGCGATGAGGACAGAATCCGAGAGTTCTGCATGTGTGGGATAGATCGAGGTTTCTGTACTGCCACCCTCGAGTGACTCGTAATCGTATGCCGTCCAGCGTTCAGCAGTATCTGGGGGTTCTTTGAACGTGATATCCGTGCAGTTGCCGAGTTCCTGCATGGCCGTTCGCTGCTCATCGTATCGTTCCTCGTACTCGGCATCACTGAGACACTCATTCGGAGCTTTCGACCAGAGCGTCGCCGTCTCGTTAACGTCTAACTCACTGTCGTCAGTTCCCGGTCGTGGTGGAGAGTCGGCACTCACGGCAGTCACCCCTGCAAACGCGAGCGTGACGGCAACGAGAGCGAGCACCGCAACCATGTGAGGACGAATGTGATGCACGAGCGGAGTGAATCAGAGACGATCCAGAGTGTAGCGTTGAGTTACCACGGGACGAGGTCGACACACTCAGCGAGTGGAAGCCCCATCGCCGATCCAGCAACCGTATACAGCGGTCCGAGGATCACGAGGATAACTGCAGACTTCATCGCCGTCCGCTTGTGCTGTTTGAGGCTCTTTTTCTGCTCGATGTTCATCGTGAACATCTCGACGAGTGAATCAGCCTGCCATACCACAACCAATCCCATAATTCCGAGCGCAGTGGTAATCTGGAAGAATCCAGAGATCATATCTGGCAAGCCTTCAGCGTCACACACGACGCTGTCTTGAGCCAAAACGGGGTCTACAGCGACAAGTGAAAGGATAAGGAACGAAGCGAATCCGCTACGTACCACTCGCTGTCGAAGGGCAATGGAATTCTGTTGTTCACCAGTAGGACGATCTCTTGTCGTCATTGGGAGAGCAGACCTCTACTAGATCTGTATCGGGCCATCTCGCTGTCCGGATTTGCAGTGAAGCCACTGTTCAACGGATTGTATCGACTGCAACCTGTTCGTGAGAATTTTCGATTTCGGTTCCTCGAGTCGCTCATTTATTACCAAACGCTAGCCTGTCGGGATGAGGCATATATCTTCTGTATTTCTTAAATGTTTCTAGA